>CAYYPJ010000043.1:0-14918 GCA_964473495.1 uncultured Spirochaetales bacterium | reverse complement strand
CCTAAATACTTTGACCAGGTATAATCAGCTGGGTTCTCACTTGGAATAGAAGTCTCTTTGTTATACGCAATCCCAAGATATGATTTTCCCATTGAATCATCACTCATCCCAGTTCCGAGTTCATCATCTGCATACATGATCCAGTTATACAGGGAACGTGCTCCATCAATATGATTCGGAGTATCAGAGGTTATAACTTTTGGGGATCCTGAAGGAATAAACACCCCAAGTTCAGTACAGACTACCTGAGTTGTCATACTGGCCAGGGTCTTTCCCTGCCGAGTATGATTATACGTATCAACCCGGCAGCGGACAGGATCTGATCCGGGAAGTTGTACCCAAACTAGAGCCTTTCTTTGAACCTGTGGTAAGAACGAGGTTGCAAACGAGAATTGTCTGACCCGCTGCTTTCCCTCCTGCACCCTCCGGTATAACGTCTGGTAGATCTGATCACTAGAGACTGCATACTTTCCATCTATATCCTGATCCACATATAAGGACTCATCAACAATAGCAGAATCTGCATACTCAACTAACTGCTCTTTGCTCTGTTTATACGGGATCCCCCGTATCGTTAGCTTTCTTATTCTGCAGGTAGATCCTCCGGTATTTTTCAGAATAATTTCAGAGCTTCCCGGGTTCAGCGTTGTACACTCATCCGATCCATTAAAGGAGAGCATAGTTAATGCTCCGCCATCATAGAGAATGTCAGCACTGGAAGCACTCGAAGAGATCACCGGAGAGATCACATCATCAGCATAGGGATAAGATTCCCCAGTAGTTGGATCTTTATACTCCAGCTGTGCGATATCAGTCTCTACTGGACCCGGCCAACATTCCCCGGGTTCTATTTCGATCAAACACTGATCGAGTGCATCATCGAAGTTATCCGTGTTCTTATAGATCACCCGCTGGGATAACTGCTCATAGATCTTTATCTTGCTGGTAGCCTTATTACATTGCACCGGTAGATATGAGATCTCTACCGTTCCTTTTATCCTTGAGGCATATCCGGACACTGAGCTCTTAGGATCTCCGCAGAACAACCATTCCGGAGTGGGAGCGATATATCCCTGCTCTAGAGGAGAACGGAATCTCAAGCGCCCGAGATGATCATAGTACATATCAGCATGAAAACTCTCAGCAAGTAACTGCAGCTCTTTCCATGCCGTTTTGGATCCAATCTCCACCACAGGTTTGACATACGGAATAAAGGCTGTATCAAATTCGGTTATCCCCATCTTTCCCGCTATAATATGCAGGATTGAGGACTGAGGATTCAAAGGATCTGCTATAGTACAATTAACCAGCAGTGCTGCATCAGGTGTACTCTTCGTCCCTGATCTTGTTGTAGGATCTACCAGGTCAAACGAAATCTGATCATCGCTTGTAAACCCGATTGAACGCCGGCATCCATCATCACTGACAAACCCGGTCCAGATTCGATACCAGGACAGATCATCTGTGGAGATCTCTACAGCAGCAGCAGCTCCTGCATACATCCCCTCTTCATAGGCTCCCCGATTCTTCAGCGATATCCTCCACTTCTGATAATCGCCCAAGGCGCTGCAGGACAGATCAATCGGGAAGATATTCACGTCCTGGCCATCCGGTTCAATCCTGATACGAATATAGCGCATATACGCAGGATCTTTGAGCTGTTCTCTCACACTATCTGGTAGCGCAATAAAATATCCCATGATCTATGCTGCTCCTGTTATGATATCAACGTTACCGCCAACTCCAGCATACGCTTTGATTGACTTCACCACGTACTCACCGACTTGCTCCATCCCCCCTGATCCGATCACCGGACCCTGAAAGTATTGGTGTACTTCAATAGTGACCTGCTCAACGGAGGTACTTGATCCGGTAGATCCTGAAGCGGTTCCGCTATATGAAGATCCTGCAGCCCTCATGGTGGCATAGTTGATCTCATCAAGCTTTCCCGTAGCAAGACCGCGCTCTGCCATCTTGTATTTGATATTCACTCCAAGCCAGCCCAAGAAACTGTTGATCCCGGAGATCATCCCGTTTACGATCTTGGCCACACCGTTATAGATCCAGTTAAAAACCGTAATCATCCCATTGGCCACCGGTAAGATCGCTTTGTTGTAGAACCACAACAACCCCCGAGATACAGCTTCTAAGATACCCCCAACTGCCTGTAGTAATGGCGCTAACACCCTTCCGAGAGTCTGGCCAATGATACGCAGGAATCCTACAAGGGGGCTAAGGATCTCATCAATGATGGGACCAATTACATCCATAACTCCTGCAAGAATGATTGAAATAGGATCTAAGATAGCGCTGACAGATCCAAGACTCTTGATCGTTCCCATCATAGAACCGCCGAAGGCTTTCAAGGCTCCGCCAATCTCGGGGATCATTCCTAAAAGAACCGACAACACTCCGCCGCTCGAGCTGGCAGCAGATCCGCCTGTATTCGCAGCTGCAGTGGAATCCTCTGTTGCTGCTGTATTTGCATCGGTAGCTTTCGCTTGGGTATAACTTGCTTCCATCAGATCTTTGACATCGCCGCTGATCTTGGCGTAGGCATCCGCAAGAGGCCCGAATATCGAAGATCTAAGATCTGCAGTCTGAGCAGATTCCACTGCCGTGTGTGCATAATTAACCAGGGAATCCTTTGCCTGAGCAAAGGCCTCTTTGATACTATCGGTCACATCAGAAAAGGCAGCATCGGAAGATACCGGGGGTTCCAATGCGGCAATGGTTCCCGGATATGCTAATTGATTTCCTGAACCATCAGTTCCCACATGTGCTATGCCTCCTGAGTATGCTTCTCTATTGGATGCCTTTATGGGATGCCTCAGTTTCTGTGTGATATTCCATACCTGTTCATCAAGGAAATTGATCTTATCAATAATGAAATTTATCACGGAGGAATAGATCGAACGGAACCCTTCCCCTAAGTTTTGTGAGATATCCCAGAGCTTCTCTCCCACACCATTGATCTTCTCAATGAAGAAATTCACGACTGTGACAAATACGCTCTTCATGCCATCAACGGCCTTACTGAAGCCAAACTTCAAAGGTTCCCAAATCACCGCTCCAAGCAGGTTCACTAGGGTGGCTATATACTGCAGGTACGCTTCTCCGGTAAGCTTGAACCATTCCCACATGGAGGTACCCAGTTGTTTCCAGTATTCAGGGGTAAAGACCTGATCAATAAAGGATTTGATCGCTTCCACGATCGTGGCCACATATTCCGGCAGGGATCCAATGATCGTTATCAATCCGCTGAGCACCGCGCCAAGGTTCTGCGCAAAAGCCTGGAATGCTTCACTATCCCGAAGTTTTGACAGCATTCCAATTATCGTAGAGAGTACCTTCTTGATCCCAGGGAGAAGATTGTTCATCAGTTCCGCAAGGGTAAGATTCAGGTTGTCTTTGAAAGTGGAAGTGACACCGGTTAATGTTTGGGACTGTTTCTCCAGCATCCCGGCAAATTGTCCGGATCCTGTAGTCAATGAAGTAAGTGCCTTATCAACATCAGCAAATCCCACCTTGCCCGATGAGACCATCTTAAATAATTCTGCAGTCGATATCCCATACTGATCTGCAAGGGCCTGCAAAATAGGGACTCCTGCCTCAGTGATCATATTGAGTTCTTCTAAGGATGCTTTCCCTTTTGCCCTGATCTTTCCATAGGCTCGCACCAGGGAGTCCAGCTTGTCAGCCTGGCCCATTGATGCATTACCGAGCATTTCCATCTTGTCCTTTACGCTGTCAGCTCCGATACCAAAGGCCATAAGATTCTGGGCCCCTTTGGTAATGGTCTGGAATTCAAGTGGTGTGGAGGCTGAGAAGTCCCGCAGCTCTCCCACCACCTTCTTTGCTTTCTCTGCATTGCCGATCAACACTTCAAAAGAGACATCAATCTGCTCAAAGTTCGCAGCCTGGGTGATCCCTGTTTTCAATCCCTTGAACAGGAGCACCAGTCCGCCTACTGCTGCAGCAGCACCGGCCATGGACCTGGCCATGGACTTTGACACCTTTGCTGTAGTTCTGCCAAGGCTCCCCAAAGAGTTACCAGCTTTATCAGCTGCTTTGGAGACATACTCCTTACCATTGATCACCACTGCTACTCGGTTTGCCATTGGCTTCTCATCTCCTGATTACGCAGTGCATTCCACTTCGTTCTGATCACATCATAGATAGCAAGATCAACAGCCGGCTGATCTGCCATCCCTCCTGCATACTTAAAGCGGGCATAGGTCCCGTCACCATCAACGATCCGCAGGCAGTCTTGCACCCACGGCCCCCAATACTCCAAGAGCTCAACCGGATTACCACCGTCCGGCAGCACATCCCCGAAGGTAAACTCTACGCCTTTGTAGACCCATTCGGTAACGTCTCTGATTTCGGTGAGCTCTTCAGTGCTAAAGGGCGGTTATGCTCTGCAATGAACCCTAGGATCTCTCCGGTAATATCGGGATACTCTAACAAATCACGCACAAACACCTCATCAACCTTCTGGCAGGATCGCGTATCCAGATCTCCATCACAGAAGTTGTGGGAATCGATACCATGAAGCAGCTTCACCCGGCACAGATCAAAGGTCCCGGCCGTATCTCCATCCATGAGCGCTTCCAGTTCTTCCTCGGTGAGCAGGGCCAGTACTTCAGACTCACTCATCTGTGAGAGCTCTTCTCCCTGCTCTTCTGCTTTCTTGGTCACGGAGACCAGGGCTTTCCTATTGATCCCTTTCTGCAGTTTACGCATCTGTTCATTGATCGCATCTTCCCCAGCTTTAGAGAACTTTCGTGTTTTAATCCAATACCCAGGGAATGATTCCAGTACCCGCTTCTCTCCGACTATGGTTCTTCGTGCATCATCTTTCCAGCCCATTATGCGTCATACCTCCCCGCATCTTTGGTGAGTAAACAAATTTGTATCATCGGGTCATAGCTCATCTGATCAATGACCTGGTAGGAGAACTGCAGATCTATAGCAACTCCTGATTCTGTGGGTTCCCCTTCGGTGTACTGCACTGCCGGAATATCGATGATAGCAAGTTCCGGGATATCTGCTGCATAATCTCCGCCCTGGAAGACTGCCAGGAGAGAGGCAATCCCATCACTCAGGACTTTTGCTCGTTCTATTTTTGCCGCTGCATCAGTACGGACCGTAAAGGATCCAGTCGCATCAAATTCCCCTCTGGCATGTTCCTGTTTGTAGAGCGATCCCTGGCCGAATCCGGTATCACTGTCATGGTTATTCTTCATATCCAGTGATATTGATTTGATATAGGAGTACTTGGTCCCCGAGACAAACGAGGAGCCTCGGAAGAATCTCATCGGCTGCGATGTCGGCAACGATACATTCGAGGCTTCAGCTCCGCCTGTTAACATCAACCCAATAGTAGATAATGACAAGGAAGCTCTTCCTTTGAGTTCTGCAGAGAGTGAAGCACTATCTATGACCGTTCCGGTCTGCAGCAGGTTATCGGCAACGCCGTCAATCTGGAGAGAATATACCTGACGTTCTGCAGCACTTAGGACCGTATCGATTCGATGCAGGTAGACGCCTGATTCATCGTTACCAAAGAAGATCACGACCTGCCGCCCTTTACCCTGGGATCCGGTGATTGCTATCGGCTGCAGGGTTTCTTGGCCATCTGATCCAAAGAGTTTCTCACAGGTATATTCTGCATATCCATTGAGCACGGCAACGAGTTCTGCTATGGTGTTCACCCCTTCTGCCGTAAGATCTTCAACCCCTCCAGCACCAAAGGCAGCATCAACACTTTCACTTCCCAATACCCCTGTTGCAGCGGTGATCGTCTGTCCTGCATCAGAGACCGTGATCTTACAGCTCTCTTCTGCGCCACTATAGGAGAGCAGGATCGCTCCTCCCACCTGCTTGGGCTCAAGATCCTGACCAAGCAATGAGACCAGTCCCATGCCTATCCCTGCACAGGGGGCAAACTTGAGCGGCAGCTCTCCTGTCACATCTATGGCATCGGTATACACCTTGCCCTTTGCATTGCGCCCGGTGATCACATCATCAGGATTCTTGGTCGGCGTTGCTTTTGCTGTTGGAAGTCCTGTAATCGGCAGCCTTGCCGTTCTTGGGACTGCAGTTCCTCCAGTTTCCTCTGGGCCTCCAATAGTCACAACTACATGTGCTTTTTTATCCATATCATTCTCTCCTTTTTACCTGTGTGTCTCTTTTGTCACAGCTATACTGACAATGGCATAGTGCCTGCTCCCAGATCCTCCCGGGTAGTATTCACTTCGTGTTACCTTCGCATGTTCACATATACCTCCAAGCTGATCATCACTGAAGAACAGGCTGGCAAGCGCATCTGCATACAGCATGCTCTGTTGCAGTACGATATCTGAATCATAGCCATCTACCGAGATCAGGCAGTCAATGCTCAAATCCGATACGACTTCTCCCTGGTAAGCATCATCATCAAAATCCATTGCCGCTGGACTTACTAAGATGAACGGCTGCGGCCGTCCCTTTTTCTCATAATCCGTACCTAATCCGATATACTTCACGTTCGGTAAGGTTGTCTCATTAGAGGCCCCAATGGCTGCCGTATAGGTATCAATCTGGGCCTTGATATAAGTCGCTACCTCTTTGGTTACTTGATATGATCCATGAAATATCATGATGAGCGTAATCCTACCTTTTCAAGTTCTCGCTTGATTTCTCGCTCTGCTATTCGGTTGATCTGGCCGGTGGCCAGCAGATGCCGGATCCCCGGATAAAAGAACGGTCTGGGTTCTATGCGCACAGCCGGACGATAATACACCTGTCCGTCAATCTCGAACCGCAGGGCCTTCCCCGTTGCCTTGACGTTGGCCCCGTTATACTCATATACCGAGGCAAGAGTCGGAGCCTTCAGCTTGAAGAACGCTGATCGCATCCGTTTATATTGGATCCCTTTACGCATCTTCCCTGAATGTTCATGAAATACACTCTGCATCTTACGGATCACTTCCTGCTTAACTGTGTATAAAATACTATAGAGTACGTTATCCAAACTCTCCGGAGATCTCATGGCAAGCTTACGCAGGTTGTCGCTGATCTCATCAGAAAAGGTGATAGCAGGTTTATTCATAGTCTCATCACTCGGTACCCAAGGAATACATCCTTGATCGAAGGCGGCAAATACCGCTCATACGAGGTATTGATCCCTTCGGATGAGGAAATGGACGCAACCCCTATAGCATGATCATTAAGCCGGTCCATCATCCAGGAAACTCCCTCCAGCGCTGCCTGTTTGAGATCTTCAGGTAAGCTGGTATACCCAATAGTCGCAATGACTTTTATGGTCTTTCGCCCAATGGGGGTATCCCGATCAAGCAGATAGATGATTCCTGCATCCATATCCACATCATAGGAATCCGCAAGGAGAAGAGACTCTTCCGTAAAGGCCCTATTGGGATCCATATATACCGCACTGATCTGAGATACCGGAAAGTCCGGCAGGAGAATAGAGCGATCATGATTACCTTCAAGATACAGCTCTTCATCCACTCGTTCAGAGAAGATCCTCCCGGCAATACGGGATGCGGTAGCACTGATTGCATTAATACACCAGAGCACCCGATCCCTCTGGGTCGGGTCAGTGCCTAATATCAATTCAGTCTCTTCTACCGTGATCAGTGCCGTAGTACTTAATTCCATGGATTATCGCCTTTCTGTGGTCTGTTTGGTTGTTGCTACTTCAAAGCCTGTGGCACGTGAGCACTCAACGGCATACCCGCATCTGATCAGTTCCTTCGCAATACTCGCATCAAGAACAGTGCGGTCTCCCTTGATGAACGTCCCGTGCGCTCCTGAATGCGGGACCTTGATCTCTATCTCAATAAGTACCTGCTTGGTAATCAGCTCTACCCCTTCAGGTGTAGTATCTTTTGAGGACATCTGAACTACCGGATCTCTTGATTTCTTAGTTACTTTCGACATATCTCCCCCTTGTGGAGTACACACCTATGGGGATCTCTACCCCATAGATGTAATCAAATCATTCAATAGCTTATGCAGCAGCCATGGTGAATTTCTTAATGGCATCTGTTAGCATGACCGAGGCATCAAGTCTCTCGAATACACGGTAACCAACTTGGCCGTTTGCAGCATACAGCTCATTGAGTCTCTGGATGGATCTAGCCCCTCGCTGTGCAATGGTGTAGTAGTTCAAATCTCCAAAGATCAACGGAGAGGATTCAGCTGCCATGATAGGCATACCAACAGTCTCCTCGTATGGACGGCCTAGCAGCACATCAGGCTGTCCTGCAGTAAGTGCCGGCTGCCAGATGTAATTCCCTTGAGCATTCTTCAGCTTTCTGATAGCCTTTGCCGTCTCCGTCTCTCCCAACCAGATAGCCTTTCTCCGATACTGCTTTTTCAACGAATAGAAAAAATCAATGAGTTCATCTGCGGTGATCGCCAAGGTGGATGCTGCAGTCTTTCCAAGAGAAGCCCCTGCGATCAGTCCACCAATCTCTTCAACTCCAGTACCCTGGCAAAATTTGTTGTCCTGCTCTTCTCCTGCAAGGTCTGCATAATTGGTAGCAAGTTCACCAAACAGATCATATCCTGAGTCAGCGATCAGCTCTTCCGAAAGTTTCACTAAGTAGGTGAGCTTATAAGCGGTCAGGGCTTTCTTTGCATATCCTGGGGTAGTTTCTACAAAGGCTGCAGCTTCATCTTTCCAGTACACCTGTCCACGATTGTTACTGATCGGGATCTCTCTATCATGCGCAAGATTCAGGACCTTGGCATATTTTCTTACTACCGTTACATCCGGCAGCGCTCGCATGATTGCCGTATCAAGATCCGTGGGAACCAGATACCCTCCTGCTGCATCAGTACCAATTGACATAGCACGCAGTTCTGTAGGATCTCCAGTCTGCAGATATCGGGTGTGTGCTTCCCGGTATTCCGGGGATGCAAGGACATTCCCTCGCGCCTCTCCAGCCCCACCGACTTGAGGAGTGATCCCTGAGTGATCTCTCTGGTTCAAGACCTCTTCTGCAGCATCAATCTGTCTGCGCCGGTTAATATCGTCATCCAGCGTATCGAAATCTACCATCACCGCATCATAGGTAGATCGCTCTTCGCTGGTAAGCTCTCGTGTCTCGGCATCAGCAGCATCCAAAATACCCCTGGCTTTCTGCAATAAGGCCGCTCGTTTATCAAGCATTTCCTGTAATGTCATAGTCTCTACTCCTTTTCCCGTAGGTTCAGTAATTTACGCAAGACCGCTGTCGGTGTCTGTGTTAGCTCTCCCGCTGGAGATCCATCCTCTGACGTTTCAGATTCTGGACGATTTCGACAGATCACCTCTTTTGATCGTGCATACACTTCTGTGGTTGGATAAGCCGGTTGGCTTACCGGTGAAAAATCTGATATCAGATCAAACTCATTGATGGTTCTTACTTCAAGCAAGGATCCATCCGCATTCAATTCTCGTGTCCATTCTTCATGCTCTCTAGTTACCGTAAACGCGAAGGACATCTGATTGACAATCCCGCATTGGATTGCTTCGTACCCCTCACGTCCCCAGACGGTTCCCTGTACCTCTGCCCGCATGAAAACTCCATGCTCATCTTCTTTGGCTTCCAGTGTCCCGTTCTTGAAGCCTGCCATGGGTTTTGCCGTATCGTGATTCCAATACACATTGGTATTTCTTTTTGCAAGTGCCGCCTTTGAGGCTCCAGGGGTAATGATCTCGGCAACTCCCGGCCATAAAAAGGTCCGTTTCCCATAGACAATCGGATACCCTTCAATGATCATCTTGTCTTCTTCCTGACTGATCCGCAGTTCCTGAAGATCAATGACTCTAAATCTTCGCTCTAATTCTTTCATACAAGGCCCTCCGCTACGATGTCACAATCACATCCATCATGGTATGGCGGATGTGACCGGTTAACATGAGGGATCAGAGCATTCTGAGCTCCCTCTGGTTTGAACTCTTCACCCTTATAGATAAAGAATTCTTTTATCCCGATGATCTTTCCATTCAGTGCGTTGCAGTATGGGCAGTTATCTCCATGGGCAACCGACCGGATCTTTGTGATCCCTGCAATCGCATAGGCACCCTTGGCCAGATAGTTTCTGATCCGTGTAGTCTCGCGGCCCTCGACTTTTTGAGCATTGCTCTCCTGCCAGCTGGCCATACGTGTTTGAATTTCTGCATAGAACTCCTCCTGTGCCTCGTCAATGATCTGTGTTAATTGTCCCTTATCAGATGAGGTATACCGTAGCGCAAAGGAAGAGATATACCGGGTGATCGCATCCTCATACCCCTGTGGGATATGCTTGGGATCACTTCCAACTTCCCGGGCATATACCGGATATAATTCACGGCCTATAGCTCTGTAGATCGGGGAAAACAACTCTTCAACATCAAGAGAGAACCCTCCATAGGATTCCTGCAGCCATGTACGGATCTCTTCTGCGGTAAGCCCCTCAATATGTTCTGTGATAAAGGCAGTCTCTCGGTTGACCAGTTTCTGTGCTGCCTCTCGAACCGTTCCCCGGTACCGGTCTGCAATCAACCGGCGATCAGATAGAGATCGATATTCAATCTGTGCCCGACTCTCTCCCTGTTGGAATAAGGATCTGTTCGATCGGGCAGCATCTGCGGGGAGCATATCTCCAGCAGATCCCATCATCTCGGTTGCCTGCTGTGCCGTGAGGTTAAACAAGATCTTTAATTGAGCGATCCCACCATCCTTCGGGAGCTTCCCTGCGGTGACTTTTTCTACAATGGCAGTAGCAGCAGAAACCTGTGCACCATTAAGCTGCACCCCAGCGGATGTATCATCCACAGCAGCACCATCGGATCCCTCTGCAGTTTCACTCTTCTCTTTAGGCAGCAGCGCGTGCTTATCTCCCATATTCAGTGGGGCCAGAAAGATCTTTCCCATACCCTCTGGTTGTGGGTTCATATCTTCAAACGCTCTGATCTCATCGGCGTTCATCCAGCCGTTCTCTATAGCGATCTTGTATGCTTCATACCGGCTCTTCACATCTCCCCGAAGTAATCCTTCAAGAGAGAACTTGATATACTCATCTTCTCTCAGCAGCTTAACGGCGATCTCCTGTTCCAACCGTACCACTCGAGGTCTCCAGGTATAGGTCACCGCTTCGATAGACTGTTGTTCAATATTACTGAATGTTGCTCGTTCAAGATCTCCAATCATATGTGGTTTCATCCCAAACCATCTGGCAACCTCACTATTTTGGAACTTTCTCGTTTCAAGAAACTGTGCATCTTCATTGGTCAGTCCGATCTTCTGATACTCAAGGCCCTCTTCCAGAATGATCAGACCATGAGACTTCTCAAGACCCTTGTACTTCTGGTTCATTTCCTTTTTTAACCGTTCAAACGCCTGGTCACTCAATCCTTTCGGGTGCTTCAAAAAGCCCCCCATATTCGTTCCTTGGCCAAAAAACCTTGATCCATATTCCTGGGCTGCAAGCCCGAGTCCAAGAGACTCCCGTGCAAGGCTGATTACTGAATAACTGTCTATGCCATTGGATCCAAGACCTCTAAAATGCAGGATCTTTGCTGCGGGAAAGATGTAGTTTGTTGGGGTATACACATACTGTAAGGCACCTTTTTTCCCGCGCTGGATCTGAATGGAATCTGGATGAATAGGCCAGAGCTCAACAGGATCCCCTCTTCCATCCCGTACGATCTCTGCAAAGGCTTTCCCCCGTAATTCCAGATGTCCCTGGATCACTTCTCTAAACACATTAGCCGGCATATCAGGATTTGCTTGTCTGGAGAGCAGCCGGGTAATCGGATGGTCATGCAGCTCTATACGCCCTGCAGCACTTCGCTGATAGACATGAACCGGCAGCGTTGATAAGGTTTCTGTCGAGGTTCTGATACAGGCAAATACAGCAGAAAGATTCATAGCTGTACTGGAAGTGACCGCTATTCCGGTTTTACTTCTCAGGGCTGTCATGGATTCCCAGGCACGGGGATCCTTCAGGTCAATGACAGCTCCCCCAAGACTTCGTGCAGCAACGTCTAGTAACTTGGTTCGTAAACTCATACCGCTCGAACTCCTCTTCTCTCATATACCGATCTATTGCTCTTACCTTGCACTGCTCGATCCAATGACATGATGGAGGTAATGACTCCATCAATACGCTTGCCGGTTCTCTTACGATCGGGCTTTACCGGTTTGATGTTATCTGAAGGATCAGATTTCACTTCTGTGCAGCTGATCATCCATTTGATCACGGGATTGTTTCCATGATTCAACTCTTTTGAGAGAATCTTCTTTTCAAAGGATTTTGACGGGGCGCTCATCGATCCATACCCCTGGCGGAACTCCACCATTTCCATGCCCTCTTCACCCAGGTGATTGGTGATCTCATTAGCATTCCAGGGATCAAAGGCAATCTCTCTGATATGGTAGAGATCTCCATCCTTACGGATCTGCTCTTCTATGAAATCATAATCAATGACATTCCCTGGAGTCGTTTGCACAAAGCCCCGATCTCGCCAAAGAATATAAGGAACCTTATCTCGTCTCTGACGGGCAATCAGATTCTCTTCAGGAATAAAGAACCGGTAGAGATAGGTGTATCTGGGATCCAGATCGGTAGGCGGAAAACATAAGGTCCAGGCGGTTATATCGGTGCTGGTAGAGAGGTCAAGTCCTCCATAGCAATCACGCCCGACAAGATCTTTCTCTTGTATCGTTCCACCGCAAGCTTTCCAGGCTTCATCTCCGATCCATGCAGTGGTTGCCTGTGTCCAGATATTCAGGTTCTTGGTCTTCACTGAGTTCTGTTTCTGCGGGGTTACCAGGGCTTTTCTCACCTGGGATCTCAGGTATTCAACCGATATGGAGACCCCAAGATTCGGATTTGACTTGATCCACACCTGCTCATCGACCCAATCATCCCCCTCATCAAGGGTGAAGATAATGCCGAATACATCTTCAGGGATGGGGTCTATGGTTCTCTCGAGAATCCCCACGATCATGGTTCGTTCTTCCTGATAACACGGCCGGTTCTTATCGTACCCGGCCGTGGTGATAATGTATAAGATCGGCTGCTCTCGTGATCCCATACCATCTTCGAGTACATTCACCTGATCTGCAGTCTTATGTGCATGATATTCATCGACCAAAACAAAATGCGGGTTCTTTCCATCTTCGGTATCAGAGTCCTGTCCCAATGGACGCATAAGCGCCTGGGTCCCGATTACCACCATAGTAGAATTCTGCTTATAGGTCCTGCACTTGGCCTTCAAGAACGGATGCCGTTTCACCTGGGCTTCAGCTTCATTCCATGCAATCTTGGCCTGATCTTTCTTCGTTGCAACACAGTAGACTTCTGCTCCCTCTTCTTTATCCATAAGAAAACAGAAATTCGCGGTGGTTGCTGCCATGGTGGTTTTACCGTTCTTTCTGGCAACCTCAATATAGGCTTTGGTAAATCTTCTGGTATGAGTATCACAGCGCTTCCAGCCAAACAGACACCAGTCAATAAACTGCTGCCAGGGTTCCAGGGTGATCGTCATATGCTGCTTGGCCCACTTTCCTTTGGTATGGCGCAGCTGCTGTGAAAAGATAATCTTTCGTGTTGCTGCTGCCGGATCAAAGTAATAGGGGAAATCTTCTGTTTGCTGCCGCGATAGATCGTGTACATGACGATTCACCGCATGCTTTACATATTTACAAACGGTTATGCGATCATTGAGTACATCATCAATGTATAGTTCTGCACTAGTGATTCCCATCATACCTAGCAGCAGCACCAGCACACACAACCATTTAGGATCCGTGTACTTCATGCCACATCTCCTCCATTGGATCGAGTTCTTTTCCCCCTGGGCTTAATACATTCAAGTGGGTCCGGGCCACCGGATGTAATCCCAACACGTTTGCATACTTGAGGAACTGCTCCTTGGCTTTGTTCATCGTGGTGAGTTCCATGGAGGTCTGGGTATTACGTCCATCCAAATATTCAGCAAGAGTACGCTTCCCCTTCTTCCCGGTATCAGGATCCACCGGCCGATAAAGAGCTTCCCTTGCTTCCATGAACATCCCGAAGGATTCACAGCAAAGGGAGAATGCGGTCCAATCAACCTCTGTAAGGATCCCCGAATCCACTAATTCTTCGACAGTTTCCTTCCAAAATTTTTTACCAAATTTGTTTAAAAAAACAGGTGGTTTTTTACTGTTTTTTGTAGGTGGAATGTTGGGCTCATTTGCGTGATTTCGGTCTTTACGGAAGGTTCCGGCCAGAATCTTCTCTTTTTTACTCTTCCGTTTGTTCACCTGACCCCCTTATGTCCAACTGACACCATATAAGCAGAGCTACTACCGCGGTAGGTCCTCAAAAGGCTGTAGAGATTCATCTACCCCCTCCCTCTGCTCGAAGCGAAGCGGCCCTTGTGATCTCGAAGGGTATCTTCTTGGGCAGTCTTACGGTTATGATCTGCAATGATTCTGGGTACTAGTTCGTAATGTCTATGATCAGGATCTACGGCTGGGTTGTATGGTGGGTTGTGATCGACCGCATAGGACGGCCACATATGTTGAGGGATGCCGGCAGTCTCCAGGACTTCCTCTCGTATTCTCTTCCATCGAGAATCATAGCCTCTTTGGTAAGATGAAGGACGTGAAGAGTGTTGTGCTGCTAACTTGCTACATGAGGGGCAAAGAGATCCAGTACCTTTGAATGTCTTACGGCATCTTGTGCAAATTGCCTTCTTAATCCGTTGTGCCATGACTTCATGGTGAACCGGGTATGGAGGGTATGGGAATACTTATATTAAAAATCTTCTACGTTTTCTCGTTCGAGGTCTTTGCAACCCTGTAAGACCATATTCAGTAAAGCTTCTATATATCTGTTTCTTTGTTACTGGAGGAACACGTTTGCTACGAAATATAAGTGAATAAATT
>CAYYPJ010000042.1:5923-15238 GCA_964473495.1 uncultured Spirochaetales bacterium | reverse complement strand
CAGAATAAGTAGGAGTTAAATCATATGATTTGGAGTAAATAACACACTATCATAGCATAGAATCTTTTAATGACTCCGGCAAAAGCCAGTCATTTCTTATCTTTCTTATGGTATAAAGACACTATAGGGTATATATGATGAATTCTATTACCGTCATTATTCGTATCAATAAAATAAAAGCATTCATATACAGGAAAGAATAACATGGAACATGTTCGGATAAAATCAATAGCAAACTCCAACCTTCTAAATACTATCAATATCTCTATTATTCTCCATTATGTGCGGGATCACGGAGCATCGTATCGTTCTGAGATGTCAAAAGCTCTCAATTTAAGTCTTCCTGCTGTCTCAAGAGCCGTGAACCAGCTTATTAAGAAGGACTATCTTGTTGAAAAACGTATTATCACAGCTACAGGTAAACAAGCCCATGAAGTTGAGATCAATGCATCATTTGGTATTTTCGTGGGGATTTCCATAGAATTGCCGGCTATAAAGTTCTCACGGATGGATATGGCAGGGAACATCCTTGACATCTATGAGGCTGCTATATCTTCAGACACAGCGAATCTCGAAGAGTTCGTACTTGAAAGGCTTCATTTGTATCTGCAAAAGACTTATTTTCATAATGATACCCCACTGAAAGTACTTTCCGTCTGCCTGGCTCTTCCAGCTGCTATAGATCAGAAGAAAGGTAAGATCAATGCCGTCCTCTTTCAACGGCTCAACGGGATTAACCTGCAAACGTCAATTGAGAAAGATCTGCAAGTACCTGTTCTTCTTGAGAACAATGAGAATCTTGCAGCTCTTGCAGAGAAATACTACCAGGAGGGATCCGAGGAAGATATTCTTGCCTTTATCACGATACATCAAGGAATAGGAGCAGGACTTATAGTGAATGGGCAACTCTACCGGGGGGCAAATGGTGCTGCAGGAGAGATCGGGTATCAGCATCTGAAGATAGTTCCCAATCATGAAGCTCCTGACGTTGAATTATATGAGAAGATCGCATCCATCTCGCAGATACAAAGAATTGCTATCAATTTGATACAGGCCGGGAAAGGTGAGGATATCTTCCGGGCGGCAAATTACACATACAGCAATATTGATCATATTCTACTGGGAAAATTGGCAGCAGCCGGATCAGAAGATGCAATATATGTCCTTAAACAGTATGCAGAGGTTTTAGCTTTTGGCTTGAGCAACTTTCTAGTAACAATGAATCCTGAGACTATCATTCTGGGCGGTAATGTCTGTGATATAGAAAACCTTGAGACGTCTATCATCACCCCGCTGAAGACGGCCTTACAGCGACTGATCCCATTTCCCGTTCCAAACATACGTCCCACGCGACTTGGCCGAGAAGCAATAGTCATTGGGGCATCTCAGTATGCACTTGAGAATACTATCCTGAAATATTATCCATATATACTCTTTGATGGGAAGGAATAACATCCTCCGACAATACTGGAGAAAGATACAGAGGATAAAATAATAAAACAGAGAGGTGATACCATGAGAAGAACAAGTAGAGTAGCCAAAGATTGGTGGGATTACACTACCCTGGACGACACTATCCTGGAGGAAGCTGCCAGGTTAACAGCCGATGATATTCTGAAACTGCAGCGTCCGGGATTTGTGATCAACTTCTTTGAGACTCGTGATGATTTTTTTCTAGCGGAAGCATTAGAGTATGTTCAGGCATTAAAGAGATCCACTGCAACACATCCAACAGGTCTTTGTGGCCCTGTTGGCCCTACAGAGCAGTTGCCGCTAGTAGCTAGAATCATAAATGATCTTCAAATAGATGTGAGAGACGGCCATTTCTGGGGTATGGATGAATGGGTCATAGATGGGAAGGAGGTGCCTGCGACCCACCCGCTCAGCTTTACCGGTGCTGATCTTGCACTATGCTTCAACCGTATAGACCCGCATCTGCGAATGCCTGACGATCATCTTCACTTTCCTTCAGTAGAAGGTCTTGCAGAATACTCCAGGTCTTTCGACGCTATTGAATGCATCACTCTTCAAGGCGGCCAGGGAGAAACGAAGCACTGGGCCTTCAATGACCCTCCACAGAGGACAGGGGCCTATATTGAGAACCCGCCTGCTCCGAGAGAGTATATGAAGCAGGGAGCTCGGCTTATCGACTTGCATCCTATGACCATCATTCAGAATGCACGGACTTCCGGCGGCGGCATTGTCTCAAATGTACCTACACAGGCATTGACCATTGGCCCTCAGGAGACGATGAAAGCCGACAGAATCAGCATCTGGCATCCAGGATGGCATGATAACCCATTTGGTATACGTCTCTCTGCACTCATGATATCTAAAAGGATCAAGGATACATCGGTCCCTATGTCGCTTCTTGCCGATCATGATGCTGTCATCTTTAATTATCTGCTTCCAAATCTTGGTTCCTGTGAAGCAGAAATGCATTAAGAATAAAAGTGATTCTCTAGACCAGACAGGTTTTGCTAAAGCAAGAGCCGAAGATCCATGCTCAAGGCACAACGTCCTACGTTGATTACTTTAGAGTCCTCGGGAATGCTTAAGGCTATAAGCGAGAGAAGAGAAAGAACAGGTAATTATGCATAGGAGGGGAGAAGCAATGGATGTATATGAGAAAGAAGGCGATAAAGAGACCCTGGAGGTAAAAAAAACGGACTTTCCCATGTGGCCGCAATTCGCTAAAAAGACGTTGACTGATATACAGGAACCCATACGGTCCGGCAGGGTTAATTACTGGACGGGCAAGAACGGCATGGCGTTTGAAGAGGCATTTGCCCGATGGGAAGGATCTGCTTTTGCTATATCTTGTGCTAACGGCACTGCAGCACTCCACATTGCCATCTCAAGTCTCGGGATCGGCCCTGGAGATGAAGTGATCGTACCTTCCTATTCATTCATCGCCTCCTCTTTTGCAATCTTACAGGCCGGGGCCATACCGGTCTTTGCAGATGTCACAAACGATCATACTCTTGATCCAAACGAAATCGAACGACTTATCACCCCGAGAACCAAAGGGATCGTAGTTGTGCACCTCTATGGGATCATAGCCGATATGGCCCCTCTTCTTGAAACAGCACATACCCATGATCTCCTGATCATTGAAGATTGTGCTCAGGCAATCGGCGGTTTCTATAAGGATATCCGTGTTGGACTTATCGGAGATATTGGTTGTTTCAGTTTTTGTCAGAGTAAGCACTTTACCACTGGCGGTGAAGGAGGAATGGTGGTAACCAACAACGAAGAGCTTGCCTGGGAATGCCGTTCCTTCAGGGATCATGGTTATGATGTTAAAAAACGTCTTAACCTGCTTGTACTTGAAGAGAAACTTCCCTATATCCATAAACGAGTCGGTTTCAATTACCGCATGACAGAGATACAGTCTATTATCGGCATAAATGAACTAGCACGGTTTGACAGCTGGAATATGAAAAGACGACTGCGGTATGCTGCCATGTATGATAAAGCATTCAGCAATCTCAAGGGTATCAAGAAACTGCCGTTCAACTCAGCAGAGCGGAAGAATGCTTATTGGTGGTATCCTATTCTGCTAGATCTCTCCGTCCTTGATCTTGAAGCTGACGCATTCTGTAGAGGACTGACTTCAATGGATATTCCCTGTTATGGAATTCAGTGGCCAGAAGCTTATGAAGAGAAAGCATACCGGGAATTCAATGGATTCGGGAGTGCAAAATTCCCTTTTCTATCATATGAATATGGAAATCCTGATAAGCTTGATTATACCAAGATCATCTGCCCTACAGCAAAAGGACTACGAAAAGAAACTGTCAGCCTGTTCTTACACCCAAGTTGGGACTCCTCTCATATTGAACGCTGTATCAAAGGGGTAAAGAAACTGCTGACAGAACACTATAGGGGATAGACTACAAAGATGAGAGAAATAAGTATGGAAAAAGCTATAATACATTACGGACTTGTCGGATTTGGAGGAATCGCTGAGAATAGAATCGCAAAAGAAGGATTTGCTCTCGACCACACCCGTTTTAGAGACTCTCTGTCTATTGATCTTATAGGTGTCACTGATATAAATCAGAACCGAAAAGCAGCGGTAGACGCTCTTGGGCTTCGCTGGTATGACTCGATTGACAAACTCCTTGCGAGAAAGATGATCAATGCTGTCTATATAGCTACATCAAACTCCTCTCATGCTGAGATAGCAAAGAAAGCATTGCTTGCCGGTAAACATGTCATGATAGAAAAACCACTTGCTACCAATCTGTTTGAAGCAGAGGAACTGGCAGCACTTGCCAGACAGCTGAAGTTAAGTATTGGAATCGATCATATGATGACCAAAAACCAGTATAACCTGAAAGCAAAAGATATGATAACTTCGGGATCTTTAGGAAAGATAGATCATATCGTCCTCCACATGGAGTTCTTCTATGGATCCACACCGGAAGAAGCTGCATCATGGCGTTGCTCACGACCAGAAGAACTTGGAGGACCAATTGGTGATGTAGGGACTCACTGCATGTATATGGCCGAATTTCTCCTTGATGATAGAATAGTCTCTCTCCAATGCACCTATACCCCCCAAACGATGCCAATTGCTGTTGAATGCGGTGCACATATACGTTTTACCACGGCTAAAGGAATCTCTGGTACCATACGCATCGCATTCGATCAGCCAGGCGGTAGCCTCGAGAACACCATAAAAAATCTGGGATATGAGGTATATGGGGAAAAGGGGACTCTACGAAGCAGGGGTACCCTGTTTCAGTTTTCAGGCTATCAAGACGAACCAGCAGCCCAATCACTCGAGCAGGAGATAGACAGCTCTACGAAATATCACTATATAGACGATATAACCAATATCTATCAGGCACAAATAGCAGAACATGCTGATTCCATACGCAGTAAGATGCTTCTTGATGGAGAAGATGCCCTGCACAATCTGAAGATGGTATTTGCCTGCCATACATCGGCACATGAAGCGGGATCTCTCCAACAGATCCCCATAAAGGAGGATATATGAAAAAGAAAACACTTCGTGCTCTTGCTATAGGCTGTCATCCTGATGACATTGAATTCATGATGTCCGGAACCTTATTCCTTTTGAAGGAGCAGGGAGCCGAACTCTTCTATATGAATGTCGCCGACGGCGGCTGCGGAACACAGGAATATTCCACTGAAGAGATTTGTGCTATCCGTAAAGAAGAGGCTAAGAAAGCTTCATCGTATCTTGGAGCTGCCTGGTTTAAGAGCATAGCTCATGACATGGAAGTTGTATTTGATATGAAACTTGTCCGTAAGGTAGCTGCTGTGATGAGAGAAGTTGATCCTTCGATCATACTGGCACCGTCGCTGTATGATTATATGGAAGACCATATGAACACAGCGCGTATTGTCTCAACAGCTGCATTCACTATAGGCATGCCTAACTTCGTCACAGACCCGGTCAGACCTATCCTGCATCGAGAGATCGCACTCTATCATGCCCTCCCCTATGGCCTGCAGGATGCCTATCAAAGACCAGTGATCCCTCATTTTCTTGTTGATGTCTCATCTGTCATGAAAAGAAAAACTGCTATGCTCTCCTTACATGATTCTCAACGGAATTGGCTGGATAGCAGTCAAAAGATAGATTCTTATGTAGAAACCATGCAGAATATGTGTCATGAGGTAGGAAGTATCTATTCTCATCAGTATCAATTTGCAGAGGGCTGGATCAGACACAATCCACTGGGATATTCTAATCCGCAGTATAAACCTCTGGAAAAGGCTCTTCGGGGCTCGTGGGAGCAGGTACATTGAGATCTCTTGTAAAGTGAACTGGCACATTTTGCTCCATATATTGAAAACAATCTATACTGGCATATATGCATTCAGAAATTTTTCTGTTACCTATTGTCATGTGTCTATCTTGAAAAGAGATGGTTTATAGTAGTCCCGCATCGGCAAGTCACTTTTCGCATACGGGAACACTTCATGCGATGCTGGGTTAACACCTGAACTGTCACCTACCATAATTGTTTGATACAGACATCGCCAGGTATCAGAAACCAGAGGAATATACAGAACTTATCATGAATTCTTACATAGAGAGTTGACGTTATTTGCAAGCTTCCCTATGGTAAGCCCCATGAGAAACATGCTTGATACAAAAGGCCGACCTATTTCAAAAAAGAAGATCAACAGGTCTATGTTGTATAGTCTTATAGGGGGTAGTTTCGGCAGCGTCTGGTTCCTCTTCGCGTCCGCTCAGCAGCTTTTAATCCTCTTGGTAAAAAACCATCTAGGAGCTAGCTCTGCTGAGTTAGGGCTCTTTCTCGGAGCCATGAATCTGGTAAGCATATTCCACTTGGCAGCAATAGTCATATATGCCCATCGAAAGACTATCAAACCATTTTATCTCACGATGGGTTTTATTCATCGCTCTCACACTTTTCTTATTGCCGCAGCATCTTTCTATGCAGCTGCAGGAGGCGACAAAAGATTATGTCTCTATATTGTCATGGGAAGTTCTATCATGACCTATATTCTAGCGAACACCGCAGGATCAGGATGGTGGACATGGATCAATCAGCTCCTTCCGTCAAATCGACGTTCAAGCTACTTCGGCAAACGTTCAGCAGCAGCACAGACGGCAAATATCATTGCTTTCTTTACCGCAACCATTATGTTAGATCTCTTTTCAGATAAGGTCTTCTTTGTTTTTGGATGTATTTATACCATTGCCGCAATTTCCGGATTAACAGAACATATTCTTAATATTCCCATCCCGGAACCAGCCTCAGCACAAGATAATAAAGCACCATTCAAGACTGCAAGTTTCTTTCAACCCCTCTTTGATAAAAACTTTAGAAGGTTCTGCATCGTCGCGGGGCTTTCGTTGTTAGGAATCATGGTATCTGCTCCATTCTTTGTTCCTATGATCACCGACCCGGCACAGATAGGAGCCCCTGTCACTTGGCTGGGAATTATGTTTGCTATATCGCAACTGGTTTGGATTCTAGTCATACCGTTCTGGGGTACTATGATGGATCGCTTCGGGAGAAAACCAGTAACCATGATAGGTATGCTTTCCCCGTTCACTTACATCGGTTATCTCTTTCTTACCCCGTCAAACTACCATATTCTTCTACCTATAATTGCACTCACCGGAGGAATATTCTCACCGGCACTGTTTGAAGGGCTTAACCAGGTTATGCTCTCATTGCTTCCGAAAAAAAACCAGACAGCCTATATCGCATGGTATTGGGCCTCTCTCGGCGTGATCCAGGGGCTTGGGCCGATTATAGGAGGATATCTTCTACAGATCACCGGATCGATTCAAATACCCGTCTACACTACACTCCTTATCATTATATTGGCATTCATCATGCTTAATTCTATTCAGATAGGAAAAGAATTGAAGTTCCGACGCTTAGTTTCCACGATCTCTTCCCCAAGTATTATTAGAGCATATGTCAATATGCCAATCATAGGAAAATCAACTAACCGAGCAAAAGTCGGTAATGCGCTTAAAAATATGAAAACATCACAAGGATCACTAGCCATGGATGAAATCATCATCAGACTTGAAGATGCTGATGATGATGTACGGGAAGAGGCCGTCAAAGCATTAGGAAGAATTGGCGGAGAAACGGCCGAAGAAGTACTTATCTCCAATATGTGCAACCCGGAATCTACGGTAAGGGATGACTGTGCCAAATCACTTGGGTTACTGAATAGTGTAAGAGCTGTACCGTTTCTTATTGACATGCTCAATAGTAATGATGAAAAATTGGTAAAGACATCTGTACGAGCATTAGGCAGAATTGATTCAAAAGAATCAACAAGGGCACTTATGTCCATCATACATGAACCCCGGTCGATCATGCTAAAAGTAACATCAGCAGAAAGTCTTTCAGTAAAACAGGAACGTATGGTCATACTTCATGAAATTCTTAAGCTCTGTGAGCAGACATCAAATGCTGTGATCAAAAAACAACTCTACATTTCTGTGGGAAACATCGTAGGCAGACCTGGGGAATTCTATACCTATCTGACAGGCACTGAACAGGCTCGCGAAGATGCAGTACAACGGCTGTTTCGTTCTATCAGTCGTCATTTAAAGAGTCTCGAAAGAACTAAGAAGGGGCTGATTGATCACATAATCATCAAGACCCTTCCGTCAGCAATCAACCATTTTGATATGGAAGATGCTGAAGGAACATTCAAGGATCTTAATATTATATTGATGAATCTCATCTATCGGGAAATCACTTTCTATGAGGAAAATGATACGCTGTCATCAGAACATATCGAAATCCTCTCAAAAGAGGCACCCAGACTCTATGCGGCATACATCCTTCTCGTCTGGTATAGAAGTGTCTATAAGGATGATATCACACGAATCAGTCAAGAAGAACTCCTTCTCCTATTCTATGCATTAAAGTATTATAGAGTTCCACAGCAAAAACTATCCAAGGGTCGAATACGATAATACCAATCACCCGGTGTAGGTAAGGATCCTTCGTTCTTCACCGTCCTCCCAGGCAGCTAAGAGTTCCTGATAGTGCTGCCGCAGCTGCTCCAGACTCTGAGAGACTGTCATATTACGAATCACCACACAGACAAATTTCTTCTTGATCCGTTTGATGTTTGGACCAAAGACTTTTGCCTCAACCACCTGGACTCCTTCCTGTAAAAGAAGCGATGAGATGCTCCCGGCTTTTTTCGGATCTGCATGAAGGTCACTCTCTTCATCAGTCGTATTGTTCAATCGATGGGTCAATACTGCTTCTTCTGAGTCAAGTCTGTAAATGTCATAATACTGAGCATCCCCAAAATGGCGATCCATAAAGTTGTTTCCGTCATCGGTAGCTATAGCTATCGTAAGTTTCTGCACAAGTTGCTCCATTCCAACTAGAGAGCATTTGGTATGATATATCATACCAAATGCTCTCTAGTTATGCTTGTTTGAGATTTCCAGCCTTATAGGCATCATATGCCTCTTTCAAGCTCATAGAACCTGCACCGACATAGATCTTCATGTCACTCTTCTGTAGAGCCGCTGCAGCATTCCCTCCGGGACCATTCCCCGTTATCAATACATCTGGTGCCATATCAAAGAGCTGTTTTGCTGTCAGGGGTCCTGCCCCATGAGCAACACTTGAAATGGTTCTGTTATCAAATGATGATAAGG
The DNA here is from genome assembly GCA_964473495.1 of uncultured Spirochaetales bacterium. GTDB lineage: Bacteria > Spirochaetota > Spirochaetia > CAKZLE01 > CAKZLE01 > JAIPFY01. The sequence continues at coordinate 6,075 of CAYYPJ010000042.1, read as the reverse complement.
TATCCTTCTCTTCATCAAATACGACGAGAAATTCAGTTCTTCCAAAACGGGAATCCATCGCATCGTTCCAATCGACACCTTTTGCGGTAAATGCTATCTTCATACTGGTATACTCCTTTCTAGTGACCGATCTCCTGAAATGAGCTTGGGTC
>CAYYPJ010000042.1:5102-5913 GCA_964473495.1 uncultured Spirochaetales bacterium | reverse complement strand
CCCAACGATAGTGCATATCTGTTTCCAACTATCAGACAACACCTTTCGCAAAGGACTTTCAGGTAATTCCACGACCGTCTTCCCTTCGACCATTGCTCGTGTGAATGATTCATCATACGGCAGGTCGGTAATATGCGTAATCTGCTCTTTCTGCAGAAATTCATAGATCCTTTCTGACACTTCCTCGTTCAAATCTGCTTTATTGATGATACACCCGGCAGGAATTTTAAAACGCTTGACTAATTGGTAGACGCGCTGCAGATCGTGCAGACCAGATACGGTGGGCTCGGTAACCAATATGACAAAATCAGCACCAGAGAGCGAAGAGACGACCGGACATCCAATACCAGGGGAACCATCAACGAGGATATACTTCTTCTGCTGTTCTACTGCTACTCGTTTGGCCTCATTCTTAACTTTTGCTACAAGTTTACCGGAATTCTCCACTCCAATACCGAGTCTGGCATGAACCATACTTGCTCCTGTCCGTGTTTGTGAGACATACCACTCACCGACGTTCTGTTCCTCCATCGCTATGGCATCAACAGGACAGACACGAGCACAATACCCGCATCCCTCACAATCAATTGGTGTAACGATATAGTTTCCATTCATACGAGGTATGGCATCATACTGACACACCTTTGCGCACCTACCGCAATGGATACAGACATCCTGATCTATCGTTGCAATGACTCCACTGTAAAAGTCATCTTTTTGGGTAGCTACCGGCTGCATTAGAAGATGCATGTCAGCAGCATCAACATCACAATCAGCTAGCACAATATCTGCAGCACCGAGAAGTGCAAAC
>CAYYPJ010000042.1:0-5092 GCA_964473495.1 uncultured Spirochaetales bacterium | reverse complement strand
ATCGAAGTCTTACCTGTACCGCCTTTTCCGGAGATAATGACAATCTCTTTCATGCGACACCTCCTGATTGCAATCGCTCAATATATAGCCGTATATGTTCCAATTCCACTCGTACCTCCGGGATATGCTGGTAAACCAACTCTCCCCGTGAATAGAGTTCAGCTACTTTTCGGCTATTGGGTATCTTTGCTAAAATCTGAATCCCCTCACGTTCACAGTAGGTGAGGACTCCCCGGTCCCCGATACCATACCGGTTGATCACTACCCCAAAAGGTTTCCCGAGTTTACGTGCAGTATCGACAGCAAGGATCAGGTCATGTAACCCGAAAGGTGTAGGTTCAGTTATGAGTATGACATAATCAACATCTTTGATCGCCTCGATTACCGGGCATGAAGTCCCTGGAGGTGAATCATAGAGCTTTATATGATCATCTGAATAGTGATCATCAATATAGGCGATCGTTTGTGAAATGAGCGGAACTGCCTGTTCCTGTCCTATATCAAGTCTGCTCTCGACTAAATCAAATGTCTTGTTGTCGTAGACTCTCAAAGTCCCCATTGATTCAGGGATCATGGGGAGAGCCCCTGTAGGGCAGAGACCGGAGCAGGCGTAACACCCGTGACACAACTCAGGGAATACCATGATCTCATTACCTAACTGGATGATAGCATGGAAGTTGCAGACACGCTGACAAAGTCCGCACAAACTGCACTTGCTTCTATCCCAGGAGGGTACTTTTCGGTACTTCTTCTCCTCATGGATCATTTCCCCTGATAAGAATAGTCCGGAATTCGGCTCCTCAACGTCAAGGTCTGTCAGAATCACTGCATGATCCTCTGCCAGATAACTTGCAAGATTTGTTGAGAGAGTCGTCTTTCCAGTCCCTCCCTTCCCACTAGCTATGGCTATCTTCACACTGAAGTTCCTCTTTTTTGTGCGAGTAATTCCTCACGTATCATTGGTTTCCCACATTTCGGACAAGTGATCTTCGTACAAGATACTCCCCGGGTATGGGGGACCTTTGTCCCGCAAAATGCACATACACAAGACCCGCCAGTTCCAAAGGCCCCGCCGTTGTTTCTACCCCTACCTGATCCACTTCGAAAAGATCCTGTTCCATTACCGTTTGGCATGCTACTACTCCTTTGATCGTTGATCAAACTCTTTACAGCATCGTCCATGCCCGAATCCACCTGCAAGATCAATCAAGTTCTTCGACCCACAGGAAGGACAGGCTTCTAACGTACTGTCAAATGACAAATTGAACATATGCCCACAATCAACACATTTTATAATATTCCCACGGAAGTGCACACATCCTCCCTGAATACACAGCTCTTTGCCTTCTACAAGAAACGCAGCGGCTTTCGCATGTGCTTTATCGATCAACCGGGTAAAAGTGGGTCTGGAAATCTCCATCTCTTCTGCAGCTTCTTTATGCTCCATATTAAGATAATCAGCAAGCCGTATCGCTTCATACTCATCTAATGTAAGCGTAATCTGCTGCAGTCGACTCTTTTGTATACCCGTAGGTTTAAATGATGCATAGAGAGGTGGTTTACTCACAATTCGATTCTTCTGTGGTCGCGACATAGTCCATCCTTATTAACTAGTAGTATTATAATGAACTTAAGTTCATTAGTCAACCATAAAAAGAGCTTAGAGGTATGATTAATGACAAAAGATTCATCACGAGATCTTTCCTCGATAAAATGAGTATACCGCAATAGTTTTGAAGTTATCAAGTGATGCATGATTTTAGAATGGACAGGGGGCTACGGTATAGCCCCTTATGCATATCTAGAATTTCTTGTTTGCAAACTTTCTCTGCGCCCTTAAAAGAATTTTCTTTCGGAGTCTTACAGTCTTTGGCGTAATTTCGACTAGTTCATCATCCTTGATGATATTCATGGCAGACTCCGGGGTTATGAATGTTGCAGGAGTCAATACGATGTTGTTGTCTTTACCGGCAGCACGCATGTTTGACAGCTGCTTACTTCTTGTTGGATTGACATCCAGATCCTTCTCTCGGTTATGTTCACCAACAATCATACCTTCATATACAGGGGTACCGGGGCCTATGAAAAGTGTACCTCGAGCTTCAAGACCAAAGAGACCATATGCAACAGATACTCCTTGACGATCAGCAACAAGGGCGCCTGTCTTCCGTGTAGGGAAATCGCCCCTATAAGCCTCATATCCTGATACATACGAATTCATCAGTCCTGTTCCCCTTGTATCAGTCAAAAACTTATCACGGTAACCAATAAGAGATCGCGACGGGATAGAGAACTCAAGACGTACTCGACTGGTGTTATCACTCACAAAATTTGTCATAATTCCCTTTCTCTGCAGTAAGGTATCAGTCACGACTCCTGAGAAGCCCTCTTCAATATCAATTACCAGTTTCTCAATCGGTTCAGTTCTCTTACCGCGTTTATCCTTCTTGAAGATCACATGGGGACGACCAACACAGAATTCAAATCCTTCACGTCTCATCATCTCAATGATGATCGCCATCTGAAATTCGCCCCTTCCCTTTACGATAAACCCATCACCGTCAGAAGCCTCTTCGATCCGGAGAGCCACATTGCGCAAAGCTTCTTTTTGCAATCTTGCCAGGATCCTGGTTCCCTGCACATACTTTCCCTCTCTTCCCACAAATGGCGAGTTACTGGCAGTAAAACGCATAGCGACTGTCGGTTCATCCACCTTGATGCGAGGCAGCACCACAGGGTGCTCAGCATTACAGATCGTGTCCCCGATCTTAATATCATCAAGCCCTGAAAGGATCACTATATCACCAGGATCTACCTCTTCAACAACTTCCAGATCCAGTCCTCGGTAGACCTGAATACGGGTAACCCTAACTGGACGCTCCTTCCCATCCTCACCTATACAGATAAGACGGTCATGAATGGAGAGCGAACCACTGTGGACTCGGCCGATTGCCATACGCCCAAGATAATCTGAATAATCCAAATCAGAGACGAGCAATTGAAATGGTGCATTGGCATCATAGGTAGGACCGGGGATATGGGTAAAAATAGTCTGCATTAACGGTTCTAGAGTCATGGAATCATCATCAAGCTGAAACTTTGCGATCCCTTCTCTGCCGTTTGAATAGATCACGGGACTTTCAAGATAATCATCATCCGCTCCCAAGTCTATCAGCAGCTCCAGAACCTTATGATAGACTACGTGAGCTCTTGCATCCTTCCTATCGATCTTGTTTATGAGGATGATAACCTTAAGCTTCAATGCAAATGCTTTTGACAATACAAAACGAGTTTGCGGAAGTGGACCTTCTGCAGCATCGACGAGAAGGACTACACCATCTACCATTGAAAGGGCTCTCTCTACCTCTCCTCCGAAATCGGCATGACCTGGAGTATCGAGAATATTGACACGTATGTTGTTCCACATGACTTCACAGTTCTTTGCAGATATGGTGATCCCTCGTTCACGTTCAATATCACCAGAGTCCATGATGCGCTCTGCGACCTCCTCATGCTGGTGAAACATACCACTCTGCTTAAACATTGAGTCCACTAAGGTGGTCTTCCCATGATCGACATGGGCAATAATTGCTATATTACGAATAGATTCATTACAAACGATTTTTTGGCTAGAATTCTTAACTGACATGATACTTCCTATATTGGGGGTTAGGCTCCTCTTCACAAAAGTAAAAGAACCCAGATGAGACCCTACAGCATTGCCTATCTTATAACAAGAGGCTGCAGGGGTATCCAGAAAGAAATAATAATAAATATGTGTTATATCTTCACTTATGGACAAGACATAGGCTACATACCAAATCATCATTAAAGATGATATCTTTGCGATGTGGATATAATTACCAAGAAGATCTGATATGTATCACTTTATACCGTGCAGATCTTCAAAGCTTCTATAGCTGATCCCGGGGACTCCTTTCTCATAGATCTCGTGTGCTATTTGTTCGCCTTCACTCCAATATTTTCTGTCATGAACGTTATCCCCATATATAATTCTAGCAACATCCTTGATATGAAGGTCTTCCAAGGGTCGAGCTGGAATATAATGGTGCCCCGATCTCTCCATCTTTATGATGAAGCCTGATTGTTCTAACAGATCCAAGTAGGTATAGAGCGTTCTATCGGGGATCTTCAACTGTATTCCCAAATCTTTGACACTCATAGCCCCCTGTCCTTGTTTAAAACAGGAGGAAAGATGATTTAGAATATCAAACCCGCATGCAAGCTGTTCTGCAGGTGGGTGGGGAAGTCCTTTGTGTGACTTCTCATCCGGGTGATACTGATGAACATAGGCAACCTCGATGGCTCCGAAAATAATGACCCACCATACATAGATCCATATCAGACCAATAAACAGGGTCGCGAAAGAACCGTAGATGATAGAGTAGTTCATCACTTTCAGAACGACATTATTGAAGACCGCATTTCCTATTTGGAATGATATAGTACCTACGACAGCACCCAAAAAAGCAGATTGTGCTTTGACTTTCGTGTTCGGAATAAAGAAAATCAAGAGAAAGAATGATAATCCGATGATCAGCCACGGACCAACAATGCCAAAAATATTCATAAACAAACCAAATGCAAAGTACTGGCTAAATAAATCACTCATCATCGTAACCACACTAAAGTAGGCACTGAGCAGCAGCGTACCAACTACCAAGACGGTGATGAACTGTGTAAATCTCCCTAACTGATTCCGGTTCATCGAGGTATGATATATCTGGTTGACCGTAACCCAGACTCTATTGATAAGAATCACTGAGGTGATAAAGAAAGAGATCAAACCGATTCCGCCAAGCTTCCCGGCATTGTTAATGAATACATTGAACATGTTGAATACCTCTAAACCTGCAGAGGATCCAAAAGCTTTAGTGAACATATCTAAAAAGGATTCTTTCGCCTTATCAAAAGCATCAAAAGCAGTCAATAGCGATACGATGAAAGCTGAAAATGGAATAATAGATATCAACGTCGTGTAGACGACACTTGATGCAAGTATGAAACAATTATCTCGATAGAAATTCCTCATCACCACTTTTGAAAAGGTGATAAGACGATGGAAGGCTGT
>CAYYPJ010000041.1:0-15323 GCA_964473495.1 uncultured Spirochaetales bacterium | reverse complement strand
GCTAGCCGCAGATCCTATCGTCTGTACAGATCCCACAAGAAATTATGTTGAGCCGTAATTTTCTCCCTAGGGGAGTTGAGGCAGTTTCAGGGGAGTGGTCTCTCCTGTGCATGGCCTATAACCGCAAAATGATGCATAGAATAGTACAGTAATCGAATAGTGATAGAGATAGCATTGGTAATCATGCATAGAAGCGGTAACTCCAGGACAAAATAGCCAAAGTGAGTGAACCAGCTGGAAAAAGATGTGGTATGTCTGATCTTCGGAGAGAATATGTGGATTTTACCTCACAGTCCGGTCGGAGAAGTCAGACAGACTTCTAGGTGCATCTGTTTTTCGAATTGTGTTCTAGACAAAAAAATCCTTATGATATCTGATTATCATAAGGATTACATTGGGCCCACCAGGACTTGAACCTGGGACCCACGGATTATGAGTCCGTTGCTCTAACCAACTGAGCTATAGGCCCGTGAGATGAATATTATGCAATAAACGGCTTGAATGTCAAGTTCAATTCGAAGATTACCAATGAATTATCCTATCAGGTGTAATAGGTATAACAGAAACTCCGATGTCATAGGTGAGAAGGCAGATTGTGTGGAGTATTATTGCTATTTGCATATATGAGTTTGCCTGATATACTAAAAGAAAAGCAGATGTCTCTCTATTGAGCGCTGTTATTTCATGATCTATGCAGGAGGGATTATATGAAAAAGCGAATAGCGATGGCAATGGTGATTTGTCTACTGGTCCTCTCACCGCTTGCAGCGGGTGATATAGAATTCACACTTGATTCATTCAATACAAATAATGATATCTTCATCGGTTTTTGTCCGACTTTCTTAACAGGCGGCATCGACTATACCGGATTAGAGCTTATTGATGGGAATAGCACCGATCTTATATTCATCACTGGTGGTGGATATACCCAAAGACAACTATGGCGAGATGCCAATGGTGCTCCGCTCATTAATTATGCGAATGAATCTGCCTGTACAGCTGATGCTGATGCGAGGACATTCAATGTGATCACCGGTGAGTGGAAGATCCTGTTTACACAGGGGGTGTTCTGGAATGAAGCAACCTATAATGACTTGGTGACCATAGAACTTGGATATCTTGGACGATATGAGAAGTATCTGGAGAATAAGGAAGGGACTACCTCCTATTTTATCGATTCTCCTAACTCTGTGATCTACCCCGAAGCAGATCAGTTAGTCTCGAACACCTTTGTTGGCGGATTCATGATCGAGACTGCCGTGAATGATATGGTCTCTGCCCATGGGTTCGACTTGGAATTCTCTGCATCATATGCACCTGCATGGATATTGAATAGTCTGTTGGATGGGGTAGTCGATTACTACAGCCTCTCAGGGGTCTTTACCGGTTATCTGCCCCTTTATGAGAAACGCAGCGATGATTATATGAATCTCGTGTCAGTCTATCTGTCCGACCGTATACGTGCTGATTACATAGAAGGTCCTGCCGTTCCTGTTTATGCACAGAAAGAACCGTCTCTTGGATATAAGATGCGAGGATTTAAGAGTTTTAGCTATGCGACCTCATTGACTGCCGTAAATAACTTTGATGTGAGAGTCTCTGGCCCTGAAGTGAAGATTCCCGGGCTCTTCCCCCGGGGAGGACTCTACTGTGATATAGGATACTACACCGGTCATTATGCGAATGATGAGAACGAGAAAGATACAGGTTTACTGATGTCTGCTGGTGCCGAACTTGCCTTTTCGTTCTTTGATTTCCTGAACCTTGGAGCACGAGCAAATTATGCCCTTGTGGGTGATACATTGACTAAGAATCCTTTCAGTTATGATATCTTCATGACCATGCACTACTAAGATCGTTTATTCAAGTGGGATCCAGAGATGGATCCCTATGGTATTATTCCCATCTATCAGGTTTGATAAGTACTTTTGTGTATCCGAGAGACTGTAGAAGCTGCAGGGTCTCTTCTTTTTTTACCTGTTTTACCCAGCGGACTGAAAGACGAATCAGTCTATTGTCTGTGATTTCTGCAAAGGGTCTTAATTGTGCAGCTTCCAGCTGATTAAAGACCGCTAAGGCTCTATGTACGTCTGAGAAAGCACCGATCTGGATTTTTATATAAGCAGCATCTTCAGGGCGGTCATAAGCAGACTCCGGCGTTTGCGGAAGGGAACGTATTTCCAGAGTCACTGGGGCAATCCCCTGATCTACCATATCGATCTCTGCGGCTGCAGCACGTGAGAGGTCGATGATTCGTCCGTCAACATATGGGCCTCGATCATTAATACGGACATCGACCTGTTTCCCGTTTGACTGATTGGTTACCCGTACAATGGTACCAAACGGCAGTTCTTTATGGGCCGCAGAGATGATATTCGTATCAAAGATCTCTCCGTTTGCAGTCAGTTTCCCCTGAAACTCTCCAGCGTACCATGATGCAATACCCGATTGATAGAAACCGACCTCAAAAGCAGTGATGGATGCAGGTAGTATGCATAGTAAAAGGATGCAGGTCATTACTGTACGTTTCATGTCTTTCAATAGTAACCTTCTCAGCAGATAAAATCTACTAGTTTAACTCTGACATCATTGCAGACTTATTGCGTAAATTGTTACAGCTCAGTATAATCTGGCACTATGAGTGAAAATAAAAGACCAAGATCAGTACATTGGGCGGATATAAACGCCGATAAGATTATAAGAGAAAAGGGTGAGAAGGAGCTCTATACCTGTGCCTCGGGGGTGACTCCTTCTGGTACGGTGCATATTGGGAATTTTAGAGAGATCATCTCTGTAGAACTCGTGGTACGAGCTCTCAGAGAGAAGGGAAAGCATGTGAGATTCATCTTTTCATGGGATGAGTATGATGTCTTTAGAAAAGTCCCGAAGAATATGCCTGAACAGGAGCTGCTGCAGACGTATCTGAGAAAACCCATCACTATTGTTCCTGATACTACCGGACGATATGAGAACTACGCACAGGCAAATGAAAAAGTTCTGGAGCAGCTGCTGCCGATCGTAGGAGTTGAACCTGAATATATCTATCAGGCAGAGAATTATCGTTCATCAGTATACGCACAGGGAATAAGAACCTCATTAGAGCATCGTGATGAGATTCGAACAATGTTGAATGAACACCGTTCGACACCTCTGCCGGAAGATTGGTGGCCGGTTTCGGTCTTCAGCACCTTTACCGATAAAGATACTACGACTGTCCTTGCATGGGATGGGAAGTGGGAAGTTACGTACCGCTGCGAAGAGACCGGTAATGTGGAGACAGTGGATCTACGGACTACTTCAGCGGTAAAACTCCCTTGGAGAGTTGATTGGCCAATGCGATGGGTTTATGAAGGTGTAGACTTCGAACCGGCAGGAAAGGATCACCACTCAGAGGGAGGGTCATTTGATACCTCAAAGAATGTAGTCAAAGTCTTTGGCGGTGAGGCTCCTGTGACTTTCCAGTATGACTTTATTCGTATCAAGGGACGGGGTGGGAAAATATCCTCCTCCTCTGGAGAAGTCATCAGTCTTAGCGATGTGCTGGAGGTCTATCCTCCAGAGATTATCAGGTATCTTTTCGTTAGTACGCGTCCGAATGCAGAGTTTGCCATCTCGTTCGATCTTGATGTCTTAAAGATCTATGAGGATTATGATAAGTGCGAACGGATCTATTTCGGCATGCAGACAATCAGTGAGAAGAAGCGTGCGAAGGCAAGACGAATCTATGAACTTTCTCAAGTCCATGGTGTTCCTGATAAGGTCCCGTATCAGATTCCGCTGAGACATCTGTGCAATCTGCTGCAGAGTAATAACGGTGATATAGAAGCTACTGTCGCATCCCTTTCAGATGTAGAAGCCCAGCAGCTCCCGAGATTGAGAAATCGCTGTGAATGTGCATTGAATTGGATCAGGAACTTTGCCCCTGAGGATTTCAGGTTTTCATTGAACAGTCCGGAAGAGGTCAATGTGGTCCTTGATGATGCAGAAAAAGCCGCATTCACTGCACTTGCCCATGAGATTGAACGAATAGATGAACATACAGAGAAAAGTATGGCTGAGGCTATCTATACCGTTGCGCATGATCATGCTGTGGAACCGTCTACGTTCTTTATCCGTGCTTATCAGATCCTGGTTGGAAAAGATAAAGGACCTCGCCTTGCCGGATTTATTATGTTGTGCGGCAAAGATAAGCTTCTCCCAATCCTGAAATCAGTATTGTAATAAATTCTCTATAGTATAATTTATGATTTAGGTTGTATGTCTCTATAATAAAAGGGTAGGGATCGTCTATTTGACGATCCCTACGATAATTATAAAGCTATAACTCATGCAATGACTAATTTGGGGGTCACCGCTTTTCTTTATGCTTAGTAAGTTCTGACGGCCTTATATTTCCCGACCTTGTCAATCCTATCTTTGTCAGGATCGGTCCAACGATCTCGAAGAAGAGACAAGTTGCTGTCACGGTAGTAATGATTGAATTTCCTATAAAGGCTCCATGAGCACTTATCCCAATATACTGTTGTTTTACTACAAGAGACAGTCCTATGGCTACACCAGCTTGAGAAAGAATTCCCATACCTAAATACTTTCGTATGTTATCATTAAGTTTTCCTACGACTGCTCCGAAGTAGGCTCCCCCCATAAGGCCGGCGGTTCTACTGGCAATATAGACTACGCCAATTAGTCCAAGGGCCGGTAGTGCCTTCACATGAAGATTTGCACCTGCAAGTACAAAGAATACGATAAAGACCAATGGCATGAATGATTCCAGCTGTGACTTAAGATCATGAATGATCTTTGAACTCTGTGAGTTGACTATGACGATCCCGAAGATCATATTTGTCAATATTTCTGATAGCCCAAGACTTATACATAATCCTGTGGTAAAGAATACCATAGCGATCAACAGGATGAGCGTATCCACCTTCTCTGTTAGATGTTTCAAGAGAAAGCAGAATAGATACCCCAAAACAAGACCTGTGCCCAATGAGAGTAGGACCTCTTTGAATGGTTCAAAAAGCACAAGGGCAAAGTTCATAGTATCGCCGATCTCTGATCTAAGCAGACTTTGTGCAAATGCAGAGGCAAATCCAAAGATGATGATACCTAATCCATCATCAAATCCGACCACAGCATAAAGAGCTTCGGTAAGTTTTCCGCGTGCTTTGTACTCCTGAATGACCGCTACTGTACCTGCAGGGGCGCTTGCCGGGGCTACAGCACCAAAAACAAGGGAAAGCGGAAGGTCTTTAGTAAGAAGATAAAGACTAGCGGTCACAGCAAAGAATGCGAGAAATGATTCAGCGAAGATAACAATGATGATTCCTTTTCCCTGCTTCTTCAAAGAAGTGAGACTTAATTCAAGACCGATACTGATTGCAACAAAACTGAGTGATATATCGGTGATAAAAGAGAAACTAGTTTGTACTGATTCACTCAGTAGGTTGACGACTGATGGCCCTAAGACGACTCCCGTGATCATATACCCGATCAAGGATGGAAGTTTTGTATATTTCATCATTTTCCCGACATAGAATGCGATGATGATCATAATGCCGACAATCAGTAAATAGGGAAGATTTTGCAAAGTTTCCATGGGCTACCCCTAAAAGTCTATAGAACCAAGCGAAAAAGCAAGGTTCTGAACGGTAATCATCACACCCCTATTATGTTCTAGATCTGGTGCAATCGTATGGACTCTTCGTACCACGCTGTTTATCGATTCTTGATTGATTACGGCTATGATCACTCTACTGAACGTATGTCGCTGATCATTCCAGAAAGCAGCGAACAGAGGCATACGGTAGAGATACTGGTTTGCATTTTCGGTCTCAATGATCGCCATTGAACCGTCAGCCTCCGAGCTGATAGCTTCCAGAATATCATTGAAGTATTTTTCGTTTTGGATATATACAGTTATTTGAGATTTCCCATGACCAGTGAAACCTGGATCAGTATATTCGATATGGGACTCAAATATGTGCTGGATATCCTGAGCTGAGTCTGCTTCTCTCAGTTCCTTTCGTACAGATTCTTCTTTGACTGCTTTAGAGATTGATGAAAGAAGTCTTACATGCTTGTTTCTATATGCAGTAGGTCCGATAAGAAAGATGAATATCTGTGAAGGTCTTTCATCCATTGCTTCGAAATCTATTGGATATTTAGTTGTCACGACTCCAATAACAAACTCTTTCACATTATCAAAGCTGCAGTGAGGGATCGCGATCCCATCGCTTAAACCTGTAGATCCTAACTTTTCGCGCTGCTGCAGCGCACTATATATTGCATCTGCACCAATTGAAGATAAAGCCGAAGTTTTGGAAGCAAGTTGAGCGATAAGCTCAAGCATCTGCTGCTTATTCTGCTTTTCAACCTTCGTGGCAATGCACTCACTGTGCAGGTTGTGCCATAGATTCATAATCTTCCTCCATGAGAATTCTATTTATTTCCTGCTGTCTCTGTGCCTGCAGGATCTTTTCCAGGGTTTGTTCTTTCCGAGAGAACTGGGCCAGTCTGGCCAGAAGACGCAGGTGTGTTGTCTCGTCATGGGCCAGCAGGACATAAAACACATGAGTCTTTGTACCATCAAGACAGCCGAAGTTTACCCCTTCATGACAAATACCCATGATGATAAGCGGTAGGTTCGGGTCGTTATCCCGTATATTCCTGATATGAGGGAATGCCGTACCGAACCCGACAGCTGTAGTGACCATATGTTCACGAGCGAGAAGCTTTGATATAAGAGGAGAGGTGTTCTCCATGTAGTGATGTACGAGTAGTGGCTTCGTCAATGCTATCAGCGTGTCTTCGATCTCCCTCGTCTTGAGGTTCATAATAATCATCTCCGGCGTGATAAGTCGTGAGAGTTGCATGATCTTGCTGTCAACATGCATCATCGATGCAAATTGATGCTCATCAGAGAATGTCATCTTGCTGTTGAGCCATGCATCGATTACCGATTTTCTGAATCTCCATTGCCCAGAAAGTTTTATACACGGAATTTCGCCTCTTTGTATCATTCGAGAGATAGTCTTTGGTGCTATTTTCAGGTAGTCAGCTAATTCCTGCATAGTTAATATGTCATAGATGTCCACTAATGTCCTCCAATGCCTATATAAGGTAACTATAGTATCGTGTATTGCAGAAGTCAATAGCAATACGTGCAAAATATAAGATAACTTTTTCAATTAGGATTATTCAGACAATAAACCAACTACTAATAATATAATGGATATAATCAGATACTGCGTATGTCATAGGAGGTGTGATATAAGGTAATCACGCTATACATATAATCCGAGACTTTGGTTCTTAATAGATCAGACGCTTTAAGATCGACGAGTTTTTTCTCCATTTTACTTGAGTCTTGACACGTAGATCTAGATATACCGCATAGGGAAACAGCTGCTTGATCTCTTTTTGAGAGCTCTTTCGTATAGCCTGGATCCCGGTACCTTTCTTCCCCACAATGATGCCGACTTGTGAATTGCGTTCTACTATGATAAATGCTCTGATCCAAAGTTTGTCCTGTTTTTTATCAAGCTCCATATCTACTATATCAACATATACTGAGTGAGGTAATTCCTGACTGACACGATTGATTACTTTTTCACGGATGATTTCAGCAACTCGAAATTCGGGAGGTTGATCAGTATAAAACTCTTTAGGATAGAGCATCTCCCCCTCAGGGGAAAGCGTATAGAGAGATTGCTTCAGGTCTTCAAGACCTTTTCGGGTCAAGGCAGAGACGGGAATGATTGTTGTTATATTTGGATTATATGAGAGAAAATCTCTCACTCTGTCAAAGGACGATCCTGGCAGATCCATTTTATTTACTGCTGCGATGCAGGGTCTCTGAATGGTACGAAGCAGTGATAGAATAGCATCTTCTTCAGCTCCAGTGGTTTTACTGGCATCTATTACATAGAGTATAAGATCAGATTCAGGCAGAGCTGATTCAGCTATCAGGGTAAGACGCTGATTGAGTTTCTTTTCAGAGATATGATATCCAGGCGTATCAATAAAGATGAGCTGACCCTGCTCCTCTGTAAGGATCCCTCGAATTGAGTTTCTCGTTGTTTGCGGAGAGGGAGCAGTGATTGCGATCTTTGCATCGCACAATGCATTGAGCAGCGTTGATTTTCCAGATGAAGGTCTTCCTATAATAGATACGATAGCACTTTTCATAGAGATATTGTATAGACTTCCTGTGAAAAGTGATAGTCCTTTTTCTTTTCTTCAGAATATACCATAAATCCGGCAATGATTCCTCTACAAACAGCGAATGCGACAAAATCCCTTCCGCCTGCTTAAGACATTATCACTTCCCATGAGGGATCTTTTTCCCTTTCAGGATGTGCTGTCTTTTCTTTTCCTATAATAATGAGTATACTTCACAGAAGAACGAGATGGAGTAGTACATGGCAGATAAAAATGGAGAGAATACACCAACTGAGAATCTAGTTACGAAGAAAATGCTTGAGACTAGATCAATTTTGATTTCTGGTGAGATTAACAAGGTACTTGCAGCACAGGTTGTGAGTCAGCTAATATTGTTAGAAGCTGAAAGCGATGAGGCGATAAAGATCTTTATTGACTCTCCTGGAGGTGATGTAGATGCTGGATATGCTATCTTTGATATGATTCGTTTTGTTCACCCACGGGTGATCATGATAGGTATGGGGCTAGTTGCATCTGCAGCGGCATTGATTCTTCTCGCAGTACCCAAAGAGAATCGTGTGGGATTACCCAACTCAAACTACCTGATTCACCAGCCTATGAGTAACATACGCGGAGTGGCTACAGAGATCGAGATACATGCAAAACAGATTGAGAAACTGCGACATAAGATCAATCAATTGATCAGTGATGAAACCGGGACTGCGTTGGAAAAGGTCGAAAAAGATACTGACAGAGATTGTTGGCTTGATGCAAATGAGTCCCTCGCTTATGGCTTAATTTCTAAAATCATTGTCTCTCGCACTGAGTTGGTATAGAAGAAAAGTTCTCAAGCGAGAAGGAAGTCCGGATGTAATATCCGGACTTCTTCCTTGAATTACGTACCCAAAAGAACACATATACGGGGAATATCCCTCCCTCCGATTTTTATTGTGGCAAATGACACATTATGGTAGTATTGTAACAAATGTGATACAGGTGTTACCATGAGCAGAATAATGAAGGTCCAGAAAATCCGGGAACGAGAGTTACTCATAGAGATCGCTCGTTTATACTATATGAAAGAAGAATCTCAGGCGGAGATCGCAAAACGGTTTGCTATTTCTCGATCCTTAGTCTCAAAACTGCTCAAACGCTCACGAAATGAGAACCTTGTCCATATTACGATCGATCCTCCGGAAAATACTAATTTGCAGTATGAATCACAACTGATGAAGCGTTTCGGGCTTCATCGCGTGATCGTAGAGAGTACGAAAAAAGCTGATGGTCTTGATCATGGAGTGGCTGAACGTGTTGGTGAGAGGGCTGCTCGGTATCTTGAGACACTTTTACGAGACAAGCTGATGATTGGGATAGAGTGGGGAACTTCTCTCTATCATATGATTGATCAGATGCACTGTATTGACTCATTCTCGGATATTACTATTGTTCAATTACATGGAGTCATTGATTCAGCATCGCTTGATGAAGAGGGGGTTGCCTTAGCAAGAGCCCTCGGTAAAAAGCTTCATGCTCACGTGCAAGTGATGCAGGCTCCTATGATGGTAGAGGATGCTGAATTGCGAGAACGGCTTGCAGTAGAGCCGAAGATCGCAGACACATTAGAAGCTGCAAGACAAGTTGATATAGCATGTATCGGGATAGGAACAAACAAATTCGGTCGGAACGTACTCACAAAAGCCGGATATCTTACTGAGAAAGAGTCTCTTAGGATAAAAAATGCCGGAGGAACGGCTATGATCAGCGGATGGTTTATAGATGAACAGGGTACACTGATTGATATGCCTGCAAATAAGCGAATCATCGGTCTGAACCCTGAATACTTTAAGAAGATACCATTAGTCATCGGTGTTGCATATGGGAAGGAGAAGAGTGAAGCTATCTATGCAGCACTTCGCGGCGGATATATTGATGTACTCATTACTGATACTGATGCTGTTCAGAATATCGTTCATCTGGAAGAAGAGCATAACTTAAGTGAACTCAACCAGAAAGAACATCTACTTGACGCAGGTATGATCCGAGATATCTATAGAAAGATGTACCTAACCAGAATTGTGGAGTTGCGGTTTGAAGAGCTGTTCAATGAGGGATTGATGCATGGGACAACACACCTGTGTATAGGTCAGGAGGCTTCTAGTGTAGTTCCCGGCATGGCTCTGAAGCGAGAAGATCTCCTATTCGGTACCCATCGCGGACATGGTCAGGCTATCGGAAAGGGACTTGATCCGGTTTCGCTCTTTTCTGAAATGTTTGGAAAAGAAACTGGTTGTTCACATGGTCATGGGGGCAGTATGCATCTGTTCGATCATGACCTGGGAATCATGGGTATGAATGGTATTGTTGCAGGAGCTCTGCCAATAGCCGCGGGAGCTGCATTATCGATAAGACGAAGAGGCGAGGAACGCGTAGTAATGGCTTTTCTCGGTGATGGGACTGTCAATGAAGGGGCCTTTCATGAAACGATGAATCTTGCTGCGATCTGGAGGCTGCCGATCATATTCATTTGTGAGAATAATCAGTATGGGTTCTCAAAGAGACCTTCTGAAGTCATGATACATTATGAGCTTGTACCGAGGGTGCTCTCCTATGGTATATCTCCTCTGTCAATTGATGGGAATGATGCAGAACTCGTATATCAGACTGTGAAGCAGGCTCGACGGCAGGCGCTTGCCTGCAATCCCCAGTTTCTTATCCTGTCCACCTATCGAATAGCAGGGCACTCCAAAAGTGATAGAAATCGATATCGTGAACCTGAGGAGATCGCTCATTGGAAGGAACAGTGTCCTGTAGGGAGGTTGAGGGATAGACTGATTTCTCGTTATGCCTATAGTGAATCCGACATTGTCACTCTGGAGCAGTCGGTGATCTCTGAAGTACAACATGCGGAAGAGCAGGCACTACAAGCTTCCGATGCTGCATTTTCGCTGGATGAGGATCTTGTATATTCACCATGCGGACAGGAGAGATGTGGTGAGTAGTACATCTATACAGCGTACATGCAGTTATGCAGAAGCAATACGGGAAGCGCTTCGTCAGGAGATGCTCCTTGATGAGAGAGTGTTTCTGCTTGGTGAGGACATAGGTCTCTATGGCGGATCATTTCATGTATTAGAAGGACTTTTTGAAGAGTTTGGTCCTGAACGTATCGTAGAGACACCAATATCGGAAGCGGGATTTACCGGAGTTGCGATCGGGGCTGCTCTCACGGGCAGCCGCCCGGTCGTCGAGTTTATGTTCAGTGATTTTCTCGCCGTCGCAATGGATCAGATAGTCAATCAGGCCGCAAAATATCGTTTTATGTTTGGAAGTACCTGTTCGATCCCTCTGGTGATCAGAACCCCAAGCGGCTGCGGGACTGGTGCAGCGTCACAGCATTCACAGAGCATTGAATCATGGTTCTGTCATGTTCCAGGATTGAAAGTCGTCGTTCCTTCTACTCCATATGATGCAAAGGGACTGATGACTGCAGCAATACATGATCCTAATCCAGTATTGGTCTTTGAGCAGAAGAAGCTGTATAGTTCAAGGGGTATAGTCCCTGAAGAGGTATATGAGATCCCAATAGGGAGAGCAGCTATACGCATAGAGGGCAGTGATGTTACTGTAGCGACCTATGGACGTATGGTGCCGATGGTCATGGAGGCTCTTATGCAAAGGTCATGTTTTTCTCGAAGAGTCGAAGTTATCGATCTAAGAACGTTAGCACCCCTTGATCATACGACACTTTGGAAGAGTGTACGGAAGACTGGGCGTTTAATGATTGTTCATGAAGCTGTTAAAAATGGCGGGGTTGGCGCAGAGGTGTCAGCAGCAGTCTGTGAAGATCCTCAGACCTTCAAGGCACTAAAGGCCCCTGTCTTACGAATCTGCGGGAAGAAGACTCCCATACCATTCGCTCCCGATATGGAAGCAGCAGCTGTCCCCTGTATCCTTGATATCGTTAAAGGTTTGGAAAAATTATTGTCTAGATGTTGCCACAAAAATCAGAACAGATTAGACTAGTTTGTCATGAAGACGAAATATCTATCACAGAAAGAAAAACTCATAGCACAGCGGTATTACTATCGATTCCAGATGTTTAATGGTGCCGGGTATAATTTTCTCGGTGATACGATAGTCTATCTTTTGGCAATCAATTTTCATGCAAGCAACCTGCAGCTTGGATATATCTCTTCAGCCGCCTTGCTTATGGGAATATTCCTGCCGATACTTCCACGGTTATTAGCGGGAAAGAATCTGTTAGCAGTACAGTCTGTTTCCTGGTTTCTTCGAGGGCTTGTAGGAATTGCTTATGGAGTACTCTTCTTTGTTTCAGGGAACACTGCTGTATGGCTGATCCTCCTGCTCTATACGGTGTTTTGTTTCTTTCGGTTGATAGGTTCTGTGGTGTTCAATCCACTGATGAAACAGATCTCTTCTGCACGTACCCGTGGGGAAATCGTTTCACAAGTGAATATCTCTTTTCAGTCGATCTCCATTGCTGCAAAGCTCTTCAGCACTGCGGTGACTTCAGTACGAAGATTCTCAGGATTATTGGGTTTGATCTTTCTTGAATTCCTTGGATTCATATTCAATACACTTTCAGTGATGGAACTGCGAAAAGTTCCCTGTCGGGCAACGATAGATTATACAAAAGGGCGAAATATCTTTGTTGTTTTACATGATGCGATGCGTACACGGGGTGAGAGAACGATCCTGATACTGGGCTGGCTGAACACCTCCTTAGTGATATTGGTCAGTCTGATCATTCCGTTTCTGAGAATGGGTATGGGATTTGAGAATAACTTTGTCGTTCTCTATTCTGCAATCATGGGGGGGGCTATTGTCCTTGCAGGCATCTATTCCAGAACCTTTGGAGACCGTATAGGCAGTAAGCCGTTCCTTATCCTCGGTACTGTGATGGAAGTCCTCTGTTTGGTTATCTGGATGGTTATCCCTGTGACGCTCTCTTTTCCTATGGTGCTCATACTTGGATTTGTAACGAACTTCTTTCTACAGTCAAACAATATGTTCATCAGCAGACTGTTTCTCCATCTGATTCCTGAAGACGAGGGGATAGTCTACAATTCCATGAATAGTTTTGTTATAGCTATCTTCTCAATAGTGTTTGGCTTCCTCGGCGGGTTCTCTGTAGATCTCGTGCAGAACGGGTTTACAATACTCAAGGTCACTGAACTATTCAATGACCATTATCTATTTTTCGGCATTGCTGCGGTACTTGGATGTCTTGAGTTGGTATTGAGTATTCGTATACAGGAACAGACAGGAGTGAACGGTAAAAGAGCTGCGATCATGCTTCTCTCCTATGAAGGGTTAAAGGCCTATATTGATATTGGTCGCTTGAATCGAATCAAGAATCCGTTAAAACAGAAGACACTGCTGTTCACCATCAGTGATAATGCGAATGAGATGGCAACTGTCGAGATTCGCCGATTGCTTGCTTCGCCCCTTTCTCCGAACAAGGCTCCTGTGATATGTTCATTATTTGATCATAAACGACCGCCTTTGGTGAAACAGCTCTTGCAGATTGCTTCTGATCCCGATTCCTATCAGCAGCAGGATGCGATCTTCGCGTTAGGAGCATATTCGTGTGATTCATCCAGAAGACTGCTGCTTAAACTGTTTCATACGACATCCGATGAACTTATACGTTCAGGGGCAGCTAAATCATTGGGGAGAATAGGATGTGATGAAATTGTTGCTGAGGTGCGCTCTCTGATCAAAGAGAATCATCCGATCATGATTCAAATGAACTATATCATGGCATTGAAGAATATGGATCCGGATTCTTTGTTCAAGGAGGGGCTGTTCCTGTCTGTTGCCAAGGGGAGGAGTACCACGTATAGACAAACGATCTACTCGCTCTATGCTGACATTATGGGGTATGTTCCATCGTTGGCAGACATCTATAAAGAACGGAATCTGCATCAAGGGACTGGATTACAGGAATTTCTTGAAGATGCACGAGATGTTATGGAAGTCTATGACAAGTTTGAAGAAATAGTCTCCTGGTTCAAGAACTGTGACTGGCCTCCACTTATTCAGTGGTGCAGGGAGGTTGTAGGCGGTGTTGATAAGAGAGATCCATCATATGCTATCAAGTTTGCGATCATTGAGGTTGATTCGCTTATAGATAAGCTTGATTATGATGATGTGATAGCCTGTTTCTACTTTACCTATCAAATAATTCGCTCAGAATAACCGGTACATACCGCCGTTGGATACCGACTATATGTACCATGGGATCTAGAGTACGATGCCAATAGCTTCGATCTCAATGAGTGCACCTTTGGGAAGAGCCGCAACTTCCACACATAGACGTGCTGGCGGTTTATCAGAGAAGTACTTGGCATATACGGTATTGACTGCTCCGAACTTGCTCATATCAGTCAAGTATATCTGTACTTTTACTGCACTCTCCAGAGAACCTCCTGCTTCGGTAAGCACTGCAGATAGATTATCAAGGCACTGACGTGTCTGTGCTTCGATCCCTCCCTCAACAAATAGACCGGTTGCCGGATCAAACGGGATCTGCCCGGAGCAAAAGATCAATCCGCCAGTGGATACTGCTTGAGAATAGGGACCAACTGCACCGGGAGCTTGGTTGCTGCATATAATGGTTCGTTCCATGATTACCTCCTACATCAAATACAACATGCTTCAACAGCATACATGTAATACGTGATGATGCCAAGGAATATGCGACATCTTCTTTTCATTGAATCAGATCGTTTTCTGAGATGTTAAAGAGACCTATGATGCAAACGATCAAAAAATCTTTTTTTCAGTCGTGTTCGCTATTAATACTCTTTGTTCTGTTTCTTTCGTTGATTGGCTGTCAGGAGAAGGATGTACGTACGCTTAAGGTTCTGACCTGGAATGTGCAGAATCTGTTTGACGGTGATCATGATGGAGGAGAATATCCAGAATATGATCCAAATAGGAGTTCTTGGGATATGGCGGTTTATCACAGCCGTCTGCAGAAGTTAGGGGAGATATTGCAGAAGTCCGATGCTGATATTATTCTACTGCAGGAGATCGAAGGAGAAGATGTACTGCGTGATCTGTGTCGATATATTGATAGTAAATCATATCGATACTTTGCCGCAACGCATGATAGGAATAGTGCTATACAGGAG
>CAYYPJ010000040.1:0-15455 GCA_964473495.1 uncultured Spirochaetales bacterium | reverse complement strand
AGCCTGTTCCCTGTAAGTATTTGTATAACCTGATCTATCTCATCACGTGTTGTCATAGAGCCGGTAGAGAATCTCATCGTACCACCGGTGCCCAACGTACCAATATGGTCATGGGCCCATGGTGCACAATGCAACCCCATTCGCTGGGCAACCCCCTGTCTATCTAAGAGATACGTAAGGTCGGATAATGACATGCCGGAATGGGTAAAGGATATAACTGATCCTCTATGGGTATCTGGGGATACAAGCTGGATCTCCGGGCACTGATCTAACGAGGCAAAAAGATAATCTGAGATCTTTTGTTTTTGACGGGGAAGCGAAGGATGGTCGATGAGGTACGACAAAGATGCTTGTAATCCTATTAATCCATGTATGTTCAGCGTTCCACTCTCATACTTGTCCGGCAAAAAGTTCGGTTGTCTGTCAGAATCAGATCTGCTCCCTGTCCCCCCGTAGATCAATGGTCTCGGGTGTATATTATTCCCTAGTAGAGTTATTCCTAACCCAGTGGGTGCAAGTAACCCCTTGTGTGCAGAGCAGCAGTATGCCCCATAGGAAAGCTGGTCCAGGTTTACCGAAATATCACCTGTGGATTGAGCACCATCAATACAGTAAGGTGATTGTCTCTCTTCAAGTAGAGCCATCATACGATCGATGGGAAAGATTGCTCCGGTTACGTTAGATTCTCCGGTAAAGATCGTCAGATCAGGGCAGATAGCATCAAGTCGCTTTGCAAAGTCATCAATGTCTGGAAAACCATATTGGTCACAGGAGAAGAATTCCACTGTGATATGTTCTTTCTCTTCTAACGCTCGAAGTGGTCGGGAGACCGCATTATGTTCCATAGGAGAAACCAGCACTGTGGATCCTTCAGACAGCATACCATGTATGACCATATTCAAAGATTCTGTAGCGCCACTTGTGAAAATGATCCGTTCGCCGCGGGGGAAGGAAAAGTAGGTAGATAGTTGTTGACGTACATCGAACAGGAGCCTACTGGAATGAATACTTGAAGCATATGAGGACCTGTTAGCGTTAGCAGTCTCTTCGATCAATGCGTTATAGACGGCTTCGGCAACACCGGGAGCCTTTGGATAGGATGTTGCAGCCTGATCCAAATAGATAGACGTCATGTTCAATTTACCTCACTATACCTGAATTGAAGGAGAGTATAGCCTCTAATACGCCACCGGCGACAGCACGTGCTTTGTCCGATACGCGATAGCAGTATGATGCATCATTTCTTGGATCGATATCACCAATCTTATACCCCTTAGTGACCTTCATGCCGGAAACTAGCAATCCTCTAATAACTCCATCAAGAGTTGCCGGTACATCGGTAGTCCCAACAGTTGCGACCGTATCTCCTCTCTTCACGAGATCACCTATTTCTCTCTCAGTCGTATAGGTCCCGTTCACGGGAGATCTCAGCACGCGTTCTTTACTGATACCCGAAATGACACCGGGGATACCGGTATCTGCAGCTGGTTTACCCTCCCAGATGACACTGCCCAGGTCATGCCCGCGATTTGTCTCTACGACAGCATCAACATCTTCTTTTGCGGTAAAACCCGGTCCAAGACCAATGACAAATGGGGCCATATCGATGGTTGTCCCGAGATTCTTCTTAGCGAGAATAGCATCAATAACATAATTAGGGGTGAGCTGCTTCATGGAATCACCTTGGGGATCAACCATAATAGGTACAATATTATTATCCATCAGGG
Organism: uncultured Spirochaetales bacterium; assembly: GCA_964473495.1. Lineage (GTDB taxonomy): Bacteria > Spirochaetota > Spirochaetia > CAKZLE01 > CAKZLE01 > JAIPFY01. The sequence goes on along the minus strand of CAYYPJ010000040.1, from coordinate 13,728 downwards.
TCTTTGCCTTGCTGAAGGAATCGGTCAATTCTGCAGTCACTCCCTCAACTGTAGTTGTCCCATCATAGACTGCTTGCGCAAGCGAGACAGTACGTCGTATGACTGATGGACGTGCAGTCTCAAGAGCAAGCACACGAAATCCGCAATTATGCAGTCGAATGATCGTACCAGTCGCAATATCCCCGGCCCCTCTGACGACAACGAGATTCTCGGCACGTTTTGTGAGAGACATTCCTGAGGTCTTGTTCATAACTGCCATGATCTCTGCAAGGATACTGATTGCAATCTGCTCAGGCGTCTCGGCACCAATATCATAGCCGATAGGAGCATGCAGTCGCTTTAAGACAGCTGGGGAAATGCCGGAGTCAATCAATTCCTGCTTTATATGTGATACCTTCCGACGGCTGCCAAGCATGCCGATATAACCAAAATGAGAAGTAATGAGATTCCTAAGAGGTATCTGATCATCATCATGTGTAGCAATGATGATCGCAGTCTTTGGGGTGATCGTAAGTTGTGCGACTGCATCGTCGATCGATTCATTGACGATCAATTCTTTGGCCATGGGAAATCTTTCAGCAGTAGCATACTCAGTGCGAGTCTCAACTACCGTGATACTGAAACCGACTTGTTTCGCAAGGTGTGCGATCGCTGAATTCACATGACCGCCGCCGATAAGTACGAGGTTCGTTGTTGATGCAAAGATCTCTATGTAGATTTCAAGATCTCCGCCGCAAAGCATATCTATACTTGTCGTGGAGTTATCTTGCTTCAGTCGATAGGACACCATTCCTGAAGTCTCAGTGACAATGCGGCTTTTGGCTTCCTCTATGATGAATGACTCAGCTGATCCTCCTCCAATAGTCCCATAGCTCTCTCCTGACTCCGTAATGATCATATGTGCTTTGCTCCGTGGAGTAGAACCAACTGCTGAGATAATCGTTGCAAGAGCAAAAGATATATTCGATTTCTCAAGTTCAGCGGCAATATAAAATATATTCTTCATGATAGACACCTCGTTTGTGTGAAATACGTATGATATATAGTGAGAAGCGGCCGCAGAGAGGCCATGACAATAAGATCCACAGGGATTCCTTGATGAGCAAGTGCCTGCATGATGCGGATACGATCCTGTTCAGACATAAGGTCAGCTTGATTGAGGAACAGTACTCGTTTTGCAGTGACCGGAGTACTCTTGAATAGTCCGTCCTTATGCATAATAAGGTCAATATAGGTATGTTCATCAATCAGATTCTTTCCCCTGACAGGGGATATCTTCTGAAATAGTTCAAAACGATGTATAGTCTTCCCATCCATCGGCATCCTGTATGACGATAGACCAATGAGTCCGATGACTACAGTGGTAGAAGCCGGGTGCTGCGGTTCGTTGGAATCGGGTGCTTTGACTGGAAGACGATGAGCCCCGTCGGATTCTGAGATAATATACGATATCCAGGGGAAACATGAGAGGGCATCTACCTGATTTGGAGTGATCCCATAGACTTTTGGCAGACTCTCATGTTTTCTTCCATAGATGAATAGTGCTTGATCACCATCTGCCAGAGGGCTGAATGCAGAGTAGGGTAGTATATCGTCAAATGGATAGCACATCATATTGTCACACACACTTGGGTCATACATCATAGTTGTCGTAGTACCGATACGATATCCATGTGGTGTATCATGATTAAGTTCATTGATCAATCCATATAATAAAGAGCTCTTTCCGCCGGCACCGACAAGAGATATGACTTGTGTACCGTATTCGCTTGTTCTATCCAGTCGTTGTAATTGATGCAGTAGTGATTCAGCCATTATATATGTGATTATACATTGGTTGCAGAAGAATGGGAAGTACTATTGTACAGGCAAAGACAGTATATTGTGAGACTACGAGAGGTATAGTCGACAATACGATGGATACAGCTTATGGCTCTGTTATATGATATGGTAACTGTGTTTTTTGTTATAGTTAGCTAAACTTGTGTTCTCGGATAGTATTGTCTCGGTAGATTCTTTCACAGTTTCAGTCTATAGTGAGAAAACAGTATGTACACAGTGAGGCTTTTTATGAGTAAGAATATTCTGCAGCAAAAGATTGAGAAACTGCATACCGCACAAAAGTCCCTATCGCTGATGGGTGCAGCAATGAGAAATACAGTGCTGCAGATCGTTGCTACCCTGATGAAAGAACAAAGAGAAGTGATATTCGCAGCAAATGCCAGAGACCTTATTGCGGCTGAACGTGCAGGTCTTGCAAAACCACTGCTGAAACGGTTGAGATTTGATGAACAGAAGCTTATATCAGCCTGTGATGGCATGCTCCAGATAGTTGATCTTGATGATCCAATTCATCAGGTAAGATTACAGCGTGAACTTGATGAAGGTCTGATCCTGACTCAGGAGACCTGTCCCATCGGGGTCATCGGAATGATCTTCGAATCAAGACCCGATGCATTGATTCAAATAGCGTCTCTCTGCTTGAAGAGCGGGAATGGTATTGTTCTGAAGGGTGGTTCTGAGGCTCTTGCTACGAACAGAGTACTTACTAAGATCTTCAAAGATGTGAGCAATGCGGTATTCCCTCCTGAAGTAGCAGGTGATTGGATACATCTCATAGAGAAACGCGAGTCAGTTGCAGAGATGCTGAATATGACTGAGTACATTGATCTCATTATTCCGAGAGGTTCAAAGAAGTTTGTAAAGTATATCATGGATAACACCTCTATCGCGGTGCTTGGACATGCAGATGGAATATGTCACTGCTTCATTGACAGCAGTGCTGATCAAGAGCTTGCAGTCAGGGTCACGATAGATTCAAAGTGCCAATATCCTGCAGCATGTAATGCTGTCGAGACGATCCTCATTCACAAATCATGCGCCAAACAGATACTGCCCATGCTCTGTGAAGCACTGGAAGCAAAGGGCGTTGAGATACGTGGTGATGAAAGAGTACGTGATATTGTGCTATGTACACCAGCTGTAGAAGCAGACTGGAGTACAGAATATCTTGATCTCATAGTATCGATAAAAGTGGTAGATTCAGTTGAGCAGGCGGTCAATCATATAAATACCTATGGTTCTTCCCATACTGATTGCATCATCACGAAAGATCGTGATCATGCAGAATTCTTCATGGACGCTGTAGATTCAGCAGACGTCTATTGGAATTGCAGTACACGTTTTGCCGACGGATATCGGTATGGGCTGGGAGCAGAAGTAGGCATTAGTACCAATAAGATACATGCCCGAGGTCCTGTAGGACTTGAAGGACTTATCAGCTATAAGTGGAAATTACGTGGACATGGACAGATCGTGGAAGATTACACAGGACCTGATGCGAAGGGATTCACTCATAAAGATCTCTAAGGATGAAGGAGTCACAGGTGAATAGAGATTTTTCCAATGTAAAACGAATCGTTATCAAAATTGGGACAAACCTGTTAAGTACGGATAACGGAGTTAACGTAGCATTTATGGAGAAGATCGTACAAGAGATCCATATGCTCACAAAACAGGGTTATCAACCGTTGATTGTGAGTTCAGGTGCGATTGGCATGGGAGCCAAAGAACTTGGCTATACGAGACGAGTACAGACGATCGTCAAACGGCAGGCTTTCGCATCCATTGGACAGCCGCTTCTCATGCATAATTACCGTCTCTTATTCTCAGCATATGGGCATGTTGTATCACAGATATTACTTACAAGATCTATTTTAGATAATCGTAAAAGTTTTCTCAATCTAAAGAACTCGGTAGAAGCGCTTCTCGATATGGGAGTCATCCCGATCTTCAATGAGAACGATTCAATATCTACCGATGAGATAGGGACTGCTTTTGGCGATAACGATACCCTCAGTGCCTTGATTGCCAGTAAGGTCGATGCGGATCTCCTTATTATCCTTTCCGATGTTGATGGATTATACAATGGGGACCCTCAGCATGATCCAGAAGCAGAACTCATACATTATATTGAGGAGATTGATGATAGGGTACTATCATGGGCCTCAGGTGCCGGTTCTACGTTCTCGACCGGTGGTATGAGGACAAAACTGACTGCAGCAAAGATATCATCGACTGCAGGATGCGGAAGTATCATCGCAAAAGGCACTGAACCGCAGGTGTTACATCGAATATTGAATGGGGAGAACATAGGAACATATTTTCACCCGGAAAAGCGGATGTCGCAAAGGGGCAGATGGATCCTGCAATCATCTTCCACCGGGAAGATTGTCATAGATCCAGGAGCTATTGCTGCATTGAAAAGACACAAAAGCCTTTTACCTTCCGGCATTATACGAGTAGAGGGTATTTTCGATCGAGGTACTGTTGTGATGATAAACGATATAGCAAAGGCTGTTCCTTCGTTCAACAGTCGGGAGATTGAAGACCTGATCGGTTTGCATAGCAGTGATATCAGAGAACGAATAGGGAGTAATAGAAGAGATGTGATCGCACGTCCTGAAGATATTGTCTTTCTTGAGAAATAACAGGAGTTACGGGGATCTATGATGTATTCACATGAACATATATCGGCCTACTCATTTATGGTATTAGTGAGAAAAGAGTATAGAAACAGACCGCATGAGAGAGATGAACTGCAATCATTACTTCAGAGTTTGGTAGAACGGTATAATTCTCCGGTTTATCTGATGATGTCAAAGAGAAACAATATCCCTCTGTCTCACTTCTCCCTGCTTTCTCGTTCAGTATATCCTATAGTCTTTGAAGAGTTTCTCTCTGCTGGACACTATATAAATTGCGCTATAGCTCGTATCACCGAACCATATTGCTGCGTGATATGGAGTGATATGGTGGCTGATCTGCATCTTGATGAGAAATTAACCAGATGGCTTCTCATCCATGAACCACTATGTGCGGCTCCGATACTCTATGATAATACTCAACATCTCATTCCCACGATCACCTCTCCTCTATCCTATAGTGCTCCGGATATCAAGACGATGGCTGTACCGCCAGGATCTGACGGGGATCATACGCTCTATCCATTTGATTATGTCGGTATCTATGATACCGCGAAGATAAAGCGAATGGATGGTTTTGATACCGATTTTGAACAGGGGTATTGGCAGTTGTGTGATTTCGGGTTCTCATCATGGTTAAGAGGGGAAAAGATCACAGGATGCAACGGCATTCTATATGAATACAACAGTCAGCCTCCTGTAGAAGATCATACTGCTACAAAACATGGGAAGCGATTTCGCGCAAAACATTTTGGTTATACCATAGGTCCATCAGGTTCTGTTGAACTCACACGGAGACAACGAAATCAGATGCCGCCATCTTTCATCAACGTGTATCTCAGCTCACCTGCGAAAGTAGTGATGGAGGGAGATGAGCTTATTTCCCGCTGGGAAACCCATAGTGAGAACCTATGAAGAATAAACGGGTGAACACCTTACTCTGTATCATTACTCTTTTATGTATATCACATCAAGTTTTCGCAATAGCACCATTTTTCTCTAATCCGGTAGGGACCATTATCTTAGATGCCGGACATGGTGGAAAGGACCCCGGCGCCGTAGGTCTATATAAAAACGAGCAGGGTGAGCAAATGCAACTATATGAAAAAGATATCACCCTGTCTCTTGTCCTGCAGATACAGGAGATACTGACTTCACTCTACCCTTCGATCGACATCATCCTGACCCGTGATAATGACTCCTATGTATCTTTGGCTGATAGAGCAGAGATAGCGAATTCATGTCCCTATAAAGAGAACATGAGTAAGATCTTCATCTCTATACATGCGAACGCTTCCACTGTACTATCTGCAAATGGATACGAGATTTGGCATTTACGTACATCGGTGAAGAAACAATTTTATACTCCTGAACTAAATGAAACGGGTATTACAAATCTGGGTGAACAAATGAATGCAGCGCTTAACAATGAGTTAGACAGCTCAACTGAACTCTTAGCGAATAGTATAGAGACTGCCCTTACTTCCTCATTGCCTGACAGTATATGTGATAGGGGAGTGAAAAAGAGTCTGTTCTATGTTTTGCGTTATACACAGATGCCTGCGGTACTGGTAGAAGCCGGATTCATCACGAATCCTGAAGAACGTGAAAGATTAATGACACCGCTTTACCAAGAGCAGCTGTCCCTTGCTGTCTCTTCGGGTATTGCTGCTTATATAGAATCGGTAAGAGAAAAGGAATAAAGGTCATTCCTGTTCCCTATATAATTCAAGAAGTTCCTGCTTCATGCCCTTTAACCTAGCTGATAGAGAGATCTTATAGATATGGGGATTGATAAGCCGTCTATACGATTTATGGAAATAGGAGAGTTGTTCCTTTACTTTCTGTTGGATATCTTGTAGTGGGATGGTTTGGCAGGTACGTATCCCTTTATCAATCTTACACGATAGAAGTGGTTGAATAGTCTCATAGAGAGAATCATCAAGTGTGAAGTAATCATTATCTATCGTTGGATGAAGCAGCGTATATGTTCTCCCTTCAACGATATCCTCATCGCTTAATGCGATGAGATCCGCAAGAGCAATATGCTCCTTATCAAAAAAGCGATATACCTGCTTTGACCCGGGGTTGGTCGTTTTCTCATAACTGTTAGATATCTTCATCGTAGGCTGCATGATGGAATCATGTCCCATCTTTGCCGCAAGTTTATATACTCCATTCATCGAAGATTGTATCCCGCCGGTAACGAGGTGAGTACCGACTCCCCATGAATCGATGGGAACATTATCAGAGACGAGCATAGAGATGATCTCCTCTGTGAGATCATTGGATACAGCGATGAATGCATCTTTCAACCCCGCCTCATCGAATCTCTGACGAACCGCTTTACTCAAATAGCTGAGATCCCCACTGTCAATGCGAACACCAATCCTCTTTCCTTTCTCTTTCAAGGCAAGACCGACACGGATCGCGTTATTGATCCCTGACCCGAGAGTGTCATAGGTATCTATCAACAGTACACAATTATCCGGGTATATCTCAGCATACTTCTCAAATGATTCAAGTTCCGTGGCAAAAGCCATGACCCATGAGTGTGCCATAGTCCCTGCCACCGGAACGCCAAGTTCTTTCCCTGCAAGCGTGTTTGAAGTGGCTGAAGCACCCCCGATATAGGAAGCACGGGTAGCTGATCGAGCACCATTCACTCCCTGTGCACGGCGAAGGCCAAATTCAAGAACCTTACCGTTACCTGATGCATAAGAGATTCGTGAAGTCTTGGTAGCGATAAGCGATTGGAAGTTTATTGTATTGAGAAGAAAACTCTCTATCAATTGTGCTTCAATCAATGGTGCTTCGACACGTACCAGAGGTTCATTCGGGAAAACGATAGTACCTTCATCCATAGCGTAGATAGATCCACTAAATGAGTAGTCACGTAAATAGGAGAGGAAATCCTCGTTAAAATGGGCAGTATCACGTAAGTAGGAGATATCTTCAGAAGAAAAAGTCATAGAACGTATGCCCTCAAGGACATCTTCTAATCCGGTAAAGACCGTATATCCATTGTTATACGGTTGTGTTCGGTAGAACATATCAAACACAACCTGAGGATTGTTATCTGTCAGGAAATATCCCTGCATCATGGTAAGCTCATAGAAATCTGTAAGAAGACCGGATATTCTCATGTCAGCCTTTCTCCTGTGTTATAGTATCCAGTCCAATATAACCTCGTAATATTTTCGGGATTACGACAGAACCATCTTCCTGTTGGAAATTCTCAAGTATTGCGACAATCGCACGTGAGACCGCAATAGCAGTACCATTTATGAGATGAACATATTTGATGGTGTTATTCTCATCTTTATATCGTATTTTCAATCGGCGTGCCTGATAATCAGTACAATTAGAAGTGCTTGTGACCTCTCCCCATGCTCCTGTACTGCCGCGTCCCGGCATCCATGCCTCAATATCAAATTTGCGATATGCCGGTGCTCCCAGATCCCCGGTGCAGGTATCTACAACTCTATAGGGTATTCCAAGACCTTGAAAGATCTCTTCCTCAATTGCCAGAAGCTGTCGATGGACACGATCTGACTCCTCGGGAACAGCATAGACGAACATCTCGACTTTTGAGAATTGGTGTACACGGTACAACCCCTTTGAATACTTTCCTGCAGCACCTGCCTCCTTTCGAAAACAATGGGAGAGGCCTGCTAATCGAATAGGAAGTTGATCGAGCGATAAGATAGTATCAGCATAATATCCTCCGAGGGTGATCTCAGCAGTACCGACGAGGCACGTCCCTGTACCCTCCAACGCGTAAATATTACTTTCAGCACCTCTCGGGTTGAATCCTATACCTTCAAGGATCTCCTCTTTTGCAATATCCGGGGTGATAGTAAGTGTGAAACCATGTTTCTTTAGAATATCGAGTGCATATCTTTCAAGGGCCAATTCTAAAAGCACTGCATCATTCTTCAGATAATAGAACTTTGAGCCACTGACTTTCGCAGCAGTGTCAAAGTCTATCAGGTCAAGATCCTGGCCGATCTGGACATGATCTTTTGGTTTGAATGAGAAGGTTGGGACTGTCCCCCACTGTTTTATCTCAAGATTCTCTTTATCCTCTTTACCGACAGGAGCATCCTTATGAGCATAGTTCGGGATACGTTTAGCTTCAGCAAGATAAGCCTGTTCAACACTATTGAGAGATTTCTCTTTCTGTGCGATCTGAAGCTTGAGGGATTTACCTTCTGCAATAAGAAGCTTGCGTTCCTCATTGTCCATGTTTGATTTCATTTTCTGAGCATTATCATTTCTCTGTTTACGAAGTTTATCGACTTCCTGTATCAGAACAGAACGCTGTGTCTGTAGAGCAATGACTTCATCTACAGAAACATGCATGTATCTATTCTCTATATTCTGCCGTATTATTTCTTTTTTCTGTTGTAATTGTCTGAGATCGATCATGATGGGATCCTTTTTTTATTTTACACATTTTCCTGTGCAAGTCGTTCCAGCTCTATAGCACGTTTTGTAGTCGTTTCAACTGCAGACATAAGAGTACCGTTCAAATTGCCTCTTTCCAGTTCATGAATACCTGCGATCGTAGTACCTCCAGCTGATATGACCGATGTCAAGAGTGCCATTGGATCACTTCCGCTTTTGTTTAAAAGTTCAACAGCTCCGGCAAATGTCTCGGAAGCTATAGTAACAGATTTGTTATAGGGTATTCCTGCCTCAGTACCGCCAAGGGAGATCCCATGGAGGAACTGATAGAAGAATGCTATTGCGGATCCCGATATCCCAATGAATGCCGGAAAGAGTGATTCAGGAAGCATGGTGACTGTACCAAAGCATTTGGCCACACGTATGGAGAACTCCTTGACCGCAGCATCTGCTTCATCATGACTTGCTACGGCAGTGACAGCTTTCCCCACCGTGGCGGCGATATTTGGCATGAACCGAACGATCTGGTCAGAATCAAGGTGATGACTGAGCGTCTGGATCGATACGCCGGCTGCGATGGATATATAGGGATGACCCTTTTCCTCACAGAGCATTGGATAGGCCTTTGGGAATACCTGCGGTTTGATAGCAAGAATTGTGATGTCAGCTTTTTTATTCAGTTCCTCAATTGAGGAGGCAATAGTACCTGAGACATCAGATGCAAGTATCGCTGCTTTATCTGTATCGACATCAAATAGAAGTAGATCGCAATTCAGGGTATCTGAAGTCGCAATTGCCCGACCTATGGCACTTCCCATATTACCGCATCCAAGTATACCGATACATTTCATAGTATGTCATCCCCCCCCCTAGTCTTTCACTCGAATATATCTGATTGTAGAGATTCAAAGTGATAATTGCAACATATACAACTCTCTATTGAGAGAATTCAACATCCTTCCAAGTTGTAGCATGCAGCTGTCCCTTCTCAAGCAATCCGCTAAACCCAGTCTGTCGTTCATATTCATATGCAGCAACAGCAACTGTGTTTGATAGGTTCAATGAACGAGCATCACGGATCATGGGAATTCTGACTGCAGATTCTTTATACTTGATGATCAATGATTCCGGTAATCCTCTTGTCTCTTTGCCAAAGAGCAGATAGGACTCCCGGGGATAGGTGATATCACAATAGTTTCTCTTTGATTTAGTGGTAAAGAGAAAAAGGTCATGTGTCCCATGAAGGAAAAGAAAACGATCCAATGATTCATATTCGATGACCTCTACCAAGTGCCAATAGTCCAGCCCTGCACGTTTCACATATTTACTGTCAGTACTGAATCCAAGAGGGTGGACAAGGTGGAGTGATGCACCAATAGCAGCACAAGTCCTCGCAATATTCCCAGTGTTCTGCGGTATTTCAGGTTCAATCAAGACAATATTCAGTCCCATATATCAGTCCTCCTTTTTGTCTGGATGTTTCTTCAGAGAGAGAAAATCTGATGCCTTCATGATCGTGTTACCCTTTGAACATAAATCTAACACGGTCAATTCAGCTTGATGCTTTCGACGATATGAATCATAGAACAACTCTTCCTGCATCGGTGAGGTACGTTCTTCAATGGAACTTAATGATATCCCCACCAGCCGGATAGGGGATTCATGATCCCAACTCTGAAGAAAGAGTTCCCACGCATAGGAAAAGACCTCTTCTGCTGAATAGATTGGCTTGGATGGAGTGTGTTGTACAGACCGTGTCACAAATGTCGATAGTTTATACTTTATCCCTACGGTATTTGAAATAAGACCATCTTTCAACAGTCTGAACATGACATGATGAGAGAGTTGGTGAAAAACTCCACGAAGGAGCTGAATATCGGTGGTGTCCTTCTCTAAAGTAATCTCATTACTCACCGAACGGCTTTTTGTCTCAGAAGAGAAAATACCGGGATCTATACCGCGTACAATTGTATGGTAGAATGAACCGATCGACTTCCCCAGGTTCTTCTGCAGCCAATGGAGAGAATAAGACCGTAACTGCTCCACAGTGTGTATATGGTATCGATGCAGGTTCTCGATTCCTCTCTCACCTATACCATAGAGCTTTTCCAGTGAGCTCTCTGAAATAAAATCGTATTCACCATCGTGGGGGACAAAACATATCCCATTAGGTTTGTTCCTGTCGGAAGCCATCTTAGCTATATACTTGTTTGATGCTATGCCGATTGATGCGCTCAAACCGGTCTCTTCTCGTATCTGATGCTGCAGTTTCTTTGCCGCATCCTGTGGTTCACCGAAGAGCGATTCGGTACCACTCATATCAAGAAAGGCCTCATCAATCGAGATCTGCTGAACAGAGGGACTAAATACATCGAATATAGACATGACATGATGACTTGCTTGTTGATACCGCTGCATACGAACAGGCAGAAGAACTGCCTGAGGACAGATCCTTCTAGCTTTGAACAGAGGCATGGCAGAGTGTACCCCGAAAGCTCTTGCTTCATACGAACAGGCAGAGACTACGCCTCTTGAAGAGTTCACTCCTCCGACGATTACCGGTTTTCCCTGTAGTTCTGGATGATCATACTGCTCAACTGAAGCAAAGAAGGCATCAAGGTCTACATGAAAGTACCACTTCATCCTATCTCCTCATGGGTGAGTATCGTATTTGAGTCAAGACAATAATCCTGAGATGCACTTTGTGCAGAGCGTTCTACCGCGTCAAGTATGACACAACAAAAGAAATCTTCCCAATCAAAACCGCTTGCGATGAACATATTCATGAACATACTATGCGGAGTCAACCCAGGTATCGTATTGATCTCATTGATCACTAAAGTATGATCCTTTTTTGTATAAAAGAAATCGACTCGTGCAAAACCAGAGCAGGAGAGCGTCGTATAAGCTTTCTTAGCCAAATCCTGGATAAGACTTATGTGTTCATCACTGATCTCCGGAGGGATCTGTACCTGAAAACCATCCTTCCCATACTTTGCTTCATAACTATAAAATTCATCTTCAGGAAAGATTCCGGCAGGAAGTGATACATGGAGGTCTTCATCTGACCCGCATACGCCGCATTCGATCTCATCCGCATCTATGAAACGTTCGACTAAAGCTGTTGAATCATAACGCCCTGCTAATTCGAACGCCCGAGCAAGCTCTTTGTGATCTAATACCTTTGTGATACCTACAGACGATCCTCCGATATCAGGTTTCACAAAGAGTGGGAATCCCTGCTGTGCTATAAAGAGCTTCAGGGCCTGTTCTGTACGCTTTCTTTGGTGAAGGTTTACCAGGCAATAGGGAGTTATCGGTAGATGGGCATGGGCTAGAAGTGCTTTTGCAAAAGATTTCTTCATACATATACCGCTTGCTATCTGGTTTGACCCTATATAGGGAATACCAATGAGTTCAAGCATTCCCTGTAAGGTGCCATCTTCTCCGTATGTCCCATGAATAAGCGGAAAGACTACGTCTGCAGTGATAGCAGTAGTCCCTATGGAGAATCCTACACCGGGGATGACTGACACATTCATCGATATATCTTCTTCTATTACAAGCTTATGGTGATGCATCAGCGGTTTTCGCTGATAATAAAAACGTCCATCAGAGGAGACTCCGATCAGTTTTACGTGATACCCTATATCAAGAAGTTTGGTATAGACCTGACAGGCAGAAAGACAGGAGATATCATGTTCTACGGAACGTCCACCGTATATAAGCAGGATCGTCTTCATCTTTCTCCTCTTGGATTATTCTCTTGATATACTTCCAGGGCATGTTCTACGACGGACATCTCATCCCAGGATTCAGTTGAATGTGCATGAATGATATTCTGTTCATGTCCCTTCCCTAAGAACAGTACGATATCATGTGTTTGAGCATGTGCTACGGCATAAGTGATCGCATCAGATCTCTGTTCAATGTGAATCATACTGTGCTGTTCCTCCCTGGTTAGTTGTTCACAGATATCTTTGAAGATCAACTCAGGATCTTCATCTCTAGGGTCCTCATCCGTTATGATGACCAGTCTACTATAGCCGGCAGCGATCTTTCCCATTGGAGCACGTTTTGCATGATCCCTTCTGCCGGCCGCACCGAACAGTGTGATAAACGAGTAAGTAGGGTACACCTTATGATAATAGCTGAAAAGCTGCTCAAATGCATCTATGGTGTGAGCATAATCGACTAAAAATATATTGCCGTTTAGATGATGTTCAACACAACGCCCAGGTACGAGCTGCATATCGGAAAGGGATGAGGAGAACGAGCCAGCAGGTTTACCGGTTAGTCGCATTGCGGTGATGAGAGCTGCTGCAAGGTCATGTATAAAGAAAGATTGCGTGAAGGGGAGAGTGACCAAACAGGTTGCAGATAGATGATCGTACACATATACGTTTCCCTTTAGCGTATCAGCCGCAGGGGTCATGGCGATATCGGCATGTTTATCAGTGATACTGAATGTAGCCGGAACGTTATCAGTAACTGATCTGATGTACGATGCAGCAGCGCTCTGTTCCTCACAGATACCAAATGCATCATTACCAGAGAGTTGTCTGAAAAGATTCATCTTATCATCAATGTAAGTCTCGACCGTCTTGTGGTAATCGAGATGTTCTTCGGTAATCGTAGTACATACAGCAGCATGAAATCGTACATCAGCAAGCCGGCATGATCGATAAGAAAGCGCATGAGAAGAGGCTTCGATAATGGCTATCTTCATGCCGTTCTTATATGACGTATAGAGAAACTGATGAATGAGCGGGGCCTCAGGGGTAGTCATCCTGGAATGATTAGGTGTCAGCCCGGAGCCATCATCATAGAAGAC
>CAYYPJ010000039.1:0-15620 GCA_964473495.1 uncultured Spirochaetales bacterium | reverse complement strand
AGTCATAACAGATTCCATAGCGATCTTTAAGGATGCAAAGAACAAAGAGGCTGCTGGGAAATTTATCGACTTTTTCTATCAAGATGAATGGAAGGCAAGATTTGATGAACTAGTCGGATTCCCCCCGGTCACAAAGTCTGCCGCAAAACTTCCTCAGTTTCAGTCTAAACTCTATCAGGCTCTGAATGAGGCTGCAGCACATGCACAGTCATGGCCGCTGATCAATGGTTTTTCAGAAATGACTGATATCTGTTGGGATGCTGTCTCACTGGCTCTTCTTGGAGAAAAGACTCCGCAGCAGGCTCTAGATGAGGCTGCCGCAAAAATTGATATCATGACAGGCGAATAATCTTCTATAAAGCCGTCAGGGTTTTTCCGGGCGGCTTTCCTATAGCTCTAAGAATATCCTGTACGATACCGAGGGGGATAGATGTCTATGGTTACGTTACAGAAGAAGCAAATGAGCAGGTCTCAACGTGAAGTAGTATTTGCATATGCTTTGTTGACTCCTGCAGCGCTGTTCCTTGCTATTTTCATGTTTTATCCCATTGGGTATGTGATTATAATGGCATTCTTTAAGACTAATAAGCTTGGTATGCTGCAGGAATGGGCAGGCTTACAGAACTTTGCGAAGATGTTTGCTCAGAGTACTTTCTGGTCTGTCGCCCTACGGTCGTTTATTTGGACATTTCTGGCTGTAGTAGTCAAGACCATGCTGGGAATCGTTATTGCACTGTGTCTGAATGTTCAGTTCCGAGGAAGAAAATTCGCAAGAATGCTCTTTATCATACCATGGGCGTCTTCAGTTCCAATAAGTGCGATGTTGTGGAAATGGGTTTTAAACCATGAGTTCGGGCTCTTGAACCACACCATAAAGATGCTTGGTATCTCATCATCTCCTCCTGTTTGGCTAGGTACTCCTATATATTCATTTATATCGAATCTCTGGGTCGATATATGGATTGGTTTCCCGTTTATGGCCCTGGTTTTTCTTGCAGGGATGCAGTCAATCTCACAGGATCTGTATGATTCTGCATATGTGGACGGGGTGAACGGGATTCAGAAGTTCTTCTATATCACGCTGCCCTCTATCAAACAGATTGTATTTATAGCTACTCTGCTTTCAAGTCTCTGGACTTTTAATGACTTTAATACCATTTATATCATGACAAAGGGAGGTCCTGCAGGTAAGACTGATATCCTTATTACTTCAATCTACAAACATGGATTCGAGTGGCTCAAATTCAGTGATGCGGCTGTAATGGCGGTGTTTACCTTTATTCTTCTTACCACATTCAGTCTTCTCTATGCGAAAGTATATTTTAGGGGGGAGAAGGAGGCCTTATGAAGGGATGGAGAGAAAAATGGAAAATACCTGTTGTCATTATTGTTATTCTTCTACTTATTATCACCCTATTCCCTACGTTTGTGATGATATCAACGATGTTTAAGTCGAGTGATGAGATTTATGTTCATCCGCCTTACTGGATCCCAAAGCATTTCTCTTTCGATAACTTTATAAGGGTATGGAGTGAATATAAGCTTCTCGGATATTTTAAGAGCAGTATCATCGTAGGTCTAGGTACTACTATATTAAATACACTGGTTTCTGTGCCTGCGGCTTATGCAATTGCCCGGTTAAAGTTTCCGGGGAAAAAAGGGTCGCTCTATTCTCTGCTTATAATCCAGATGTTCAGTCCTGTGATCGTTATTATCTCTCTCTTCAAGATCTATGTTGGACTTGGTCTGCTGGATTCATATATTGGCTTGATCTTTGCGAATACCGTCTTTACGATCTCATTTACCATTTGGCTCATGTACGGGTATTTTTCTTCGATACCGAAAGAGGTTGAAGAGGCGGCGTATATTGATGGATCTACAAGAATGGGAACCTTATACAATATCATGTTGCCAATCGCTGCTCCAGGGTTGGTGACCGCTATGATCTATACCTTTATTTATGCATGGAATGATTTCCTGTTTGCACTCTCTTTTATCAAGTCACAACCAAAAATGCCTCTTACTCTTGGTATCTACCAGTTTGTAGGCAGATGGTCTACGCAATGGGAGTTATTGACTGTTGCTGCTTTTCTTGCGATTATTCCGGTAATTATACTATTCTACATGATAGAGAAACAGCTTGTTTCCGGTCTTGCTGCTGGGGCAGTGAAAGGGTAGTAATATGGTAAAAGAACCTTTTAACTCAAAGTTCGCATACCTTTTAAGATGTGACTTTCACTATATGAACTTTGAGCTTTTAATTTAGTACTATATTTATAGGAGTACTGCATAACACCCGAGCTCAGCGGCGACGCGTATGCGACGTCCGCTGTAGCGACTTGTTAGGCAAGATTCTATTTGTTGGGTTTCGTTCCTCAATCTAATCTACGAACTATTTTTTCGTATATATGATATATTCTACAAGTAATAAGAACAATGGGAAGGCGACACTCAAAAGTATCTGAGTATCCAACCCAATAACGCTATCTCCTTTTATCAGATTTAAAGACCTGAATAAGAGAAATGTAATGATTCCTAAAGACAGACTTTGAAGTATCCCAAAAATCCAAAATATTCTTGTTTCCATAATTAATCTCCTTGCCTAACACCATGTATATGGATATGTTATGCAGATACTCTTATCTATTCAATTGTTTCTTTTAAGAAACCGACGCCTTTGATAATATCCTGTATTCTATCATGTCCTGCTTCTCTTTCGATGGTCAGATAACCCGAATATCCAATATGCTCCAGAGCTTTCAGATAGACGGGGAAGTCAACATCCCCATGGCCAAGGGGGAGTTCAACAAAATACTTATCGATATCTATGGAATGAGGGTTTCCCTCGGCAAAGGCTTCGTAGATCTGTAGAGGATCACAGGGGTGTACCATCTTTCCGTCTTTTGCATGTGTGTGGATAATATGTTCTCTAAGATTCAATACAGCAGTGACAGGATCTTCTCCCTGAACCATCACAAGATTTGCCGGATCAAGATTTACTTTTAAGTAGGGTTCCCCAACACTTTCAATGAATTGTTTTAGCACTTCAGATCTCTCAGGTCCTGTCTCAACGGCAATATAGACTCCTGCTTTCTCTGCATATCGGCAAATCTGCTGCAGTGCTTCCTGCATAACAGTATTCTTGTCACTATCTGTCTTGGAGATCACGCCTATGTGAGTAGTAATAATATGGGTTCCCAGTTCTTCGGCAAAATCAATGATTCTCCGGGTCTTCTCTATCTTTTCCGAATTCTCATCTTTTAATTCGAATCCATGACCTCCAAGGTCTCCGCATAGAGCCGATATTTCCAAGTCATAGCTTTTTACTTTCCTTTTTATAGTTTTTGCTTTCGTGTAATCAAGTTTATAAGCAGCTATATGCTGAGGGGAGGCATACATCTGAATGCCGTCCGCCCCTGCATCTGAAGATATTCTTAATGCATCTTCAAAGGATACCTGGAGACTGTCGATTAAGATACCGGTTTTGAATTTCATATTATACTCTCCTGATTATTTCATCGATCATATAGGCCGATTTTAAGGCATCCTGCATATTTACCAGAGTCTTGATCAATTTGTGTTTGTATGCGATGAAGTCGACTAGCTGATCTTTGATTTGATTGTTCTTATATCCTGAAATCTGTTTTGATAGTTCCATATATCTGTCAACATCTATTCTCTTTCCAATAAGGTCTCCTATTAGGGCACCTCTTTCGAATTTGATTGTTATTTCACGTATTTTCTTTTCAGACAACCATGAAGAGATTATCTTACCCTGAAAACCTTTTCTGTGGGTAGTGTGAATAGTGCATTCCATGACTCTATCATGTTCTCGTTTCACGTTGACCTCTGAGACCGCGTAATTACCAAATATGCATTGTACAAGATCGAGATCATGAATGAGCTTATCAATGATCAGGCTGTCTTGTACTCGTTTGGGTTTTGGGCTTGTTCTTAGAAGACTGTAATTTACCACTTTCCCGTACATATGGTATTTCACTGCTTCAACAGCATCCAGTGTTACGGGATTGTACCGTTCGACATGTCCAGGCATAATCCTTACTTGATATTTTTTTGAAAGGGCTATGAGTTTTTTAATCTCTTTTGCGCTCTCACATACAGGTTTCTCAATAAGCAGAGAAATATTCTGCATAATCAGTTTTTTTGCAATTTCAAAATGTTCTTTTATAGGAGTAGCGATTACTGCAGAATCTATGTAAAGATCCTCTCGTTTCAGCATTGCCTCAATTGAATTAAAATACCATATATCATCTTCTTGTACATAATGTGAGTCTGTAAACTTTGTATCTACAATTGCTTTAAGCCTGAACTCTTCAAGCATGGCGGGTAGGTCATACTTATAATATGATTCAAGCTTTTTCTGGTTATACAGTTCCAGACACGATTTTTTATATATCTTTCCCATATAACCATACCCGATGATAGCTAAACATGTCTTACTGCACATGATCACTGCTTTTGCTGTAATATTCTTATCAAGTCATGTGCTGTCTTCCGTGCTAGACTCATATCGGGCAGACTAAGATTCGGGATCCTGGAGAAGGGAATCATTTCTGCAGTGATTGGTCCGGTATAGTGAATCTTATCTAATGCTTTTATGATATTGGTGAAATTGACATCACCGACTAGTAAGTCATCTCCAAAACCATGGAGAGTACCACCGCAATCATCTCGGGAAAAGTTCTTAATATGTATTGCTTTTATTCGGTCTTTCAGTATCTCTATCCACTGCTCAGGATATCCGTTTACTACTGCATTGCCCACGTCAAAATAGATCCCGATGAAATCAGAATCAAACTGATCAAGGAAATATTTGAATTCCATTGGTGAGAGGAGAAATTTATTCCATACATTCTCAAGACAGATGGTAACTTTATATTCTCTGGCAATCGCTAACACCCGTTTTAATGAATTGGTGGAATTCTCCCAGACATTTTTATAGGAGGTCACTGGCCTTGATGCATCCCATGCAACATCAACAGCCCCCGGTATCACTAGAATTCTATCAACGTGCAGCCTGGAAGCAGTTTTGATGTAGTTCTCGGTAAAACTGATGGCTTTCTCTCTTTCTAAGGGGTCGTCGGATCCTAAAGAACAACCCCAGTAGAATCCTGAAGCAAGTGTTCTCAGCCCGATCTCTTGTTTTTCTGCATACGTCACTAGTGTTTTACACGCTTCTTCAGTGATATCCTCTTTAAGGCAGTCCCCATAGGTGAGTTCTATGCCGTCCAATCCCATCTCTTTGGCATCATCAATAGCCTGGAATGCAGATTTCTCTCCATCAAATCCACCAAGTACCCAATAATTGATTGCTTTATAATACCTCATATGCTTCTTTCTCCTGATTCATAGTCTATTTTTACGGTACGTTTTTCTTTGATCGATAATTCCTCTGCAGCAATGATTTTCATGGAATCCCGTATCTCATTGGTCTTCAGGTAGGTATCAGGTTTTGTTCCGTTTAGGATAGATGTGAGAAAGTAATCAATCTCGACATGCCAGCCTGTCGGCTTGTCAGCAGAAGCTGGTTTTGGTTTCTCTATCCTTCCGTCTTCGTATAGGATCTGGTACCCAAGTTCTGAAAGTCTTATAGTCGCTTTCTCACACACTAGTTGAAAACTCATTTCAAAAGGTGCTGTTTTTGCGGCGTCCCAACCACCTTCAGTCATAATAAGAGTTCCATTCTCAAAATCATAGTTTGTAAAAATATGATCGATTCCCTCATCGGACCGGACTCCCTTCACACCAAAGGAGGTAACGGATGCAGGTCTGCCGAAGAAATATCTTACCAGATCGGTATCATGTAGATGAAGATCAAGCAAAGCACCTCCGCTGAGGTCGTTCTTCATAAACCAATCTTCCCATGAATTGCCATGAATACTTGGAGATACTCTCTTGAACGCTGCACTTATGATGTTGCCTAATCTGCCTGAGGTATAAAGTTCCCAGGCATGTCTGTACTCCGGCCAGTAACGAACACAGAGACCATTCATGAAGAACTTATCACTTTCTTCTGCTGCTTTCGTTATTCTTGCCGCTTCAAGGATGTTTCTTCCTATCGGTTTTTCACAGAAGACATGTTTATTGTTTCTTAATGCTGCAAGCGAATATTTCTCATGCAGATAGGTGGGGACACAAATATCGACCATCTCAACTTCCGGATCATTTATCAGCCTCATCCCATCGGTGTAGGCTGTGATCCCGCTCATATCCATCGGTATGGAATTGTCCTCATTACCGATGTTACCGATGACGCTGCTCCAATCACCTGCCAGCTTTCTTTTATCGATATCGGCAACAGCAACAATCTCCGATTTGCCAAGTTGATTATGAATATGAAAATGGGTAGTTCCCATAAACCCTAGCCCAATGATACCGACTTTAACTTTTCTTTCCATTATCTTTCTCCTGAAATCTTAGGATCTCTTATTTCTATGTATAGGTGTATATTCACCACTTTGTTACTCTGAAAGGTGGTATACTATGAAGATCGTCATTTTCCATAACATGCAGTCTTGAAAGTCTTTACCCCTTTCCCACATATATCATATCACCGTAAATATAAGAAATATTTGTTTGTTTCAACATTTTATTTATTCATTTATTCAATCAGATATTGTATACTTGTGTGATGAATTATACGGGGCGAACACTTAAAAAAGAATTTATTATCCGTAAGATCTTTTCTATACATTATTTTGAATATACTAAGGATTTTACCTTCTCAGGAGAATCTCATGACTTCTGGGAAGTTATGTATGTTGACAAGGGAGCGATTGATGTTGTTGCCGGAGAAAAGAGGCACAGTCTCATAAAAGGAGATATGATCTTCCATAAGCCCAATGAATTCCACAGTCTTACAGCAAACGGACATATCGCTCCTAATTTGATAATCATATCTTTCTCATGCAGGAGCCCGGGAATAAAGTGGTTCAATCAAAGAATACTTCGTATAGGTAACCAAGAAAAGAACCTCGTTGCAAAGATCCTGCATGAAGCAGGGAATGCCTTCTCGTCTGATTTGAACGATCCCAGATTACCTGCTCTGGAAAGAAAGCAGAAACAAGTCTTTGCCTCTGAGCAGTTGATCAAGCTGTATCTGGAACAGATTCTCATAGGTCTTGTACGCAGAGAACTGCATATTACAGCTGGGGAAGAGCCTGCTTCTCCATTAAAGGAGAAAACCAGAGAAGATGCTTTTACCAAAGTGGTAGGGTATTTTGAGGACAATCTCATAGATACACAAAATCTGAATACAGTTTGCAGGGAAACAGGATACAGTTGTACATATATACAGAATATATTTAAGGAGAAGACTGGGAGAAGTGTCATGGAATACTATAAGATCATAAAACTTGAGCGGGCAAAAGATCTTATAAGAGAAGGAGATTATACCTTTACCCAGATTGCCGCCATTCTGGATTATTCATCACTTCACTACTTTTCAAAAATCTTCAAGAAGTATATAGGGATGACTCCCTCAGAGTACTCTTCTTCAGTTAAATTGCGGATATAGCGGCAAAAGAGACCATGTGCAGGAGGAAGCGGATATGCTGGAAACAGATATTAATACACTCCTAGTCTTTCTGCAAGCGGAGTCAGCAACTCAAGTTTCCAGGGTTCTGTTCTTGGGGCGACTGAACATGCTGTACTGAGAATATAGGCTCCTTTAGGTTTTCCAATGGTAATCCGGTCTGTCGCATGGGCAATGACTTCTTCTTCTGTCATGAATCCCAAGAGCTCTACAGGATTCATATTCCCTTTGACAAATACTCGGCCGTCCAGCTCTTCCAATGCAGTCTTGAGATCGGTGTTCCCCAGTGGAGGTGGATCTAGTGTATCAATACCCATCGTACCAGTCTCAATCATCAGATCAAGTCGATCACCGATGCATCCGCAAGTGTGTGTGTAGACCGTGGTTCCAGTGGATTTTACTGCATCAGTGACTTCTCTCTCATAGGGCAGGACGAATTCTTTATACATATCTCGGGAAAGGAATGGTCCTCCTGCGAATGCAGATGATATGAGAACAGCGTCAACCCCATGATTACCTAAAGCGACAGCGTGAGAGACAGAGACTCCGGTTAGATATTCAAGCAGTATATGAGCACGATCCGGATCTGTCAGGAGACCCATAAGAGCCTGCTCATAACCAAGAAGTTCTATGAAATGGGTAAATGGTGAATAGACTTCTCCATGAACCGATATATCCTTTTCAACTCGAGATCTTACGATATCAATGGTATTGAAGAAATAATCAGGGATTTCACCGGGGAGAAAGCTTTCTGTGACTTCCGGGATATAAGGCATGTGATAGATATTCCAGAAATACCCTTTTATCGTGTTGATCGTATCCAAGTTATCAAGATCAATGGTTTCAAGATCTGCACGCTCAAGGGGCTGCTTGTCTGCTAGATAATGCTGTGCATTATCATCAGGAGGGATGACAGTCATCTCACCATTTTCCCATACCAGTAGTTCTTCATTACTAATAGTTTTCAGTGAAACCACTGCCTCAAGGATATGTGAGGGCATTCCCCAGAGATTTACCAGAATACCATCAAAGCGGTATCGCTTCTGCAGCTGTATAAGAGCCTCAGCAAATCCCTCGCTTGTAAACCATATAGCATGAGGCTCTATATCCGTATTAAGAAAATAATGTCCAAGAGCAAGCTGGCACATTACCGGTATACGATCAGGAAATCTATGCTGCATCATAAGAGCTATACGTTCACGTCCGTTCATCGGTTCCTCCCCCATACCCGGAACATATTCTTGCATGTATATTATAGGTCTTTCAGTCTCATATCCGAAAAGGTTCACACACGTTATTCTACCATTGGCTATACCAGAATAGGTGTTTGTTCTAACATTTAATTTATCTGTTTGGCAGTGTATGATCTTTTTCAGTAGATACCTTTGAGGGGATATTACGTGATACTGCTGCAATACAGCGTGAATCTGGTGATCTGCAGACGATACCAGATGAATTGGCCAAAGCATGGGGCATACCTGTAGACTCTTCTCTGCCAACTGATCACTAGTATACGATCTTCGGTCGCGAAGACCAGCTGTCGGTGTAATGTCTCTTTCACGCGACGGGACTCGTGAATCGATCATATATCTCTTTTGATAGAGTTTTAGATCTTCAATATCTCGAGTTCGTGTATAAAAGGTATTGTTATCCCTTTATCCCCCCGGCAGTAAGTCCCTGTTGAAAATACTTCTGCATGGAAATGTATATAAGAAGGATAGGGACAAGTGAGATCACTGAGACTGCAAAGATATATCCATATTGCGTGAAGTTGTGTCTTCCAAAGAATCCGGCAATAAAGATCGGAAAGGTTTTGCGACTTTGCTCATTGATCACAGTCAAAGCCCAGGGGTATTCTTCCCACACTGTAAGAAAGTTGAATACCGTTGTTGCCGCGATCGCTGGTTTTGCGAGCGGGAAGATAATATGACGGTAGATCGTAAAATAGTTACCACCATCGATTAAGATGGAATTATCATAATCCTTTGGAATATGCTCAATGAACCCTTTGATCATAAAAGTGGAGAAGGGGAGATTCCATGCAATATAAATAAGGATCAACCCGGAGTGCTTATCGAGGAAATGGAAAAAGATAGCCATCTCAAACTGCGGTAAGATAAGTACAAGGCCGGGAACCGTCATCGTCCCCAGAATAAGACCAAAGATCATCTTTCTCCCGGGAAAAGTAAAGCGTCCAAGCCCGTACGCCAGCAGAGAAGATATGATAGCTATACATGTTACCGTCGTGATAGTGACGAAAAGGCTATTAACTAAATAGCGGTATATCATTTGGTTACCGCTAAGGATATGAACAAAGTTGTTGAACGTGAAATCGTCAGCTGTTGGAAATAACGTCGGTGGATAATGATAGATGGCACTGTTATCCCTAAGTGAATAACTGACAAGATAGATCATGGGGATAGTGAATATGACCATACCCACTGTAAGCAGCATGTAGTATAATGCAGAAATCTTTTTTGAACGAACCATGAGTGCTCCTATCAGGAATTCTTATTTCCTCTACCGAAAAGTTTGAACTGCAGTAATGCGAGTACAGTGATTATGATTGTGACAATAAATGACAATGCTGCGGCATAGCCGAATTCTCTATTAACAAAAGCCTGTCTATACATCCAGGTAAGAGTCACTTCCGTCTTATGCATCGGTTCCCCATCGGTGAGCAGTTTTATTGATGTGTATACATTGAATCCTCCGATAGTCAGCATAACCACTGCGAACAGCAGATTCTCACGGATAGAGGGAAGGGTGATGGAAACGAATTTCTTGTATTCTCCACATCCATCCAGTTCGGCACTTTCATACAGCTCTATAGGGACTGTGGATAATGCTGCGATGAACAAGACCATATTCCATCCGACTCCTTTCCAGATACCAAGAGAATCAATAACGAAGAATGCAGTGAAGGGGTTGTCCAGCCATTGTATATTGGCTGCAAACAAATAAAATCTGTCAACGAGCAGATAATTCAACAGACCTTCATTGTTGAAGATATAGCGATACAGAATAGAAACAATGACCCATGAAGTGATTACTGGAAGATAATAGGCGGTTCTGTACACAATTTGAAACCGTTTGATACTGGTGATCATAAGAGCGATGATCAGTCCGATCACTATCTGTGATGGTACCGTTATTAACGTGTAGCATATGGTATTCTTTATGGCATGCATACCAATTGGATCTGACAGTACGTCTCTGTAGTTCTGCAGCCCTATGAAAAATGATTGCTGGTGTATCCCCAGGTTCCAATCAAAAAAACTCATGGTCAGTAACTTCACAATCGGGTAGATAGTAAATAGGAGGAATATAGTCATACCGGGTAATAGGATTAAGATAAGCTGAAGTTTGGAATTCTTCCCCCCTTTGGAGAGTTCGAATGTATTTCTTTCTATTGATGGCATTATGTTTTCTGATCCTTTATATGTATCTCTATCAGTAATAAGGAGGATGCCGGGCAGGGCAAGAACGCTTTCCCCGTTCCCGGCTCCAAAACTCGTCTATTGACAGTACACAGCGAAATATCTACTATTTCATGAGAAGATTGTCGATTTCTTGAGCGGCTAGACTCAGAGAATGTGAAGCACTGTCTTCTCCCAGCATGGTAGATGTGATTGAGAGAGTGATAATCTCATCTATCTTTGACCACTCTGCCAATGCTGGTCTTGCTTTTGCTGTTTTGATGGCATCAAGGAATAGCCCGAGATTAGGTATTTTACGAACTTCAGGGCTATCGATAGCTTTAATATTAACGGGTATTTGTCCGGCATTTGCCATCTGCGTCTGAGCAAAGTAGCCTGTCATGAATTTGACGAATTCCCATGAAGCGTTTTTGTTAGCTTCATTACAGATAGTTATATCTTCTCCGCCAAGTACCTGAATTGATCCGCCGTCGCCTGCCGGCATTAAAGCGACATCATAGTCGGTAAATTCCTTATGTCCTCCAATCAACTCTGCAAATTTCCAGGGGCCGTCAATGATCATGGCATATCTGCCTTGTGCAAAACCATCTGTCATTGGGATGCTTCCACTAGTGAATCCACCCCAATATTTGTCTTTATACATGGCGGCAAGATGTGTGATCAGATCGATGTTCTTTTGGCTATCCAGGTAGCCGGAGGCTTTTGTTTGAGCTTTGTTGAGAATATCTCCTCCATTGCTCCAGATGAACGGGAGCAGGTTCCACCCTGACAATGCAGGTTCTCCATATCCCCAAATGTGCTTACCCTGAGTTGTTCTAGTCAATTTCTCTGCAGCAGTAAATAATTCATCCAGGGTTTTTGGTGGTGTGATCCCTGCCTCTTTAAGTAGTTTAGTGTTGTAGAACATGATCTTGGAATTCGTATTGAGCCCAAGTCCGTAATAGACCCCATCAATTTTCGCGGTAGCCATCGGTCCTTCTAGAATCGTGTGATGGATCTTATCGAAATCATTGAACGTGGTGCTCATCGGTAACAGGATGCCAAGTTCATGAAACTCCGGGATCCATGCGCTGTCTGCCCGCAGGACGTCAGGTAACATACCTGAATTAGTGCTGACAAGGACTTTCTGATGTAGCTCGGCCCATTCATACGACGAAGCTTTTACCTTGATATCAGGATTCTGTCGTTCGAACTCTGGTATAAGGATCTCCTGCAAAACCTGATTCTCTGCTGACTGCTCACTATAATGGTGCCAGAATGTAATCGTTGTCATTGCCTGTTCTTGTGAACCATTGCTCCACAAGAGTCCTGTAGCAGCCGTTAGTATAACAAAACACACACATAGAAAGCGTAATGAAGTATTTTTCTTCATATCTGAACCTCCTCTGATTCTCCTCTGAATATTTTGACTCCATAGGCAGGAATATCTGCGCTCAAGATTCCCTTATATGAAGTAATATCCGAATTATAAAAAGAATTGACTGTTTCTGCATGCAGGGGGGTAATGTGGTAAGCTTTCTGCTCAATGAGTTCTTCGATAACTCCCTCTGCCTCAAGAATCGGTATACTGCATCTATAGGCATGATCGGTTTTATTGATCACCGCATAGATGTGTTCTCTGTTCAGTGATCTGAAGAATCCGAAGATGCCCCGTTCATCGCAGAGGTTAACCATGAATTCACCGTTTTGTACCGATTTGTTCTGGGTTCGAATAGTGATGAGAATTTTATACCATGCGAATATGTCCCTGTCTTGGTATTCAGGATTCCAGATCATACCTTTTCTACATGATGGATCATTACTTCCATCTAACCCGATCTCGTCTCCGTAAAAGATGGATGGGGAACCTGGGAACATAATAAGGAATGCTGCAGCACACTTGTAAAGTTGTTTGTTACCTCCACAGGAGGTCATAAAACGTTCAGTATCATGGGTGTCGAGGAAATTAAACAAGCCGGCATTGATTTGAGTAGGATAGCTGTTCAGCAGGGTAATAAGACGACTGTCAAAATCGGTTACCGAAAGACGATCATGTATAAAGAAATCCAGTATGATATCGTATAACCGATAGTTCATAACCGAATCCATCTGATCTCCTGTAAGTAGATTACGGGCATCTGTCCAAGTCTCTCCCAACAGTAGTGCCTGGGGTTTTATTGATTTGATAGCTTTTCGAAACTCTATCAGGAAAGTATGATCAATCTCATCTGCTAGATCTATACGCCATCCGTCAATATCTGCCGTCTTTGTCCAGAAGACTGCAGCTTCAATAAGGTATGCCCGTACATGAGGATTCTCAAGATTGAATTTTGGCATCCATTTATAATATCCTGTAGTTTCATAACAGCTCTCATCAATTTCAACAGGGAATCGATAGATATAAAACCAATCACAATATTGTGATTTGTGCCCATTTTTTATCAGATCCTGAAATGGTCTGAAATAGACGCTGCAATGGTTGAAGACACCGTCTAATAGTACATGAATACCAACTGAGTGACATTTCTTGACTAAGGAGATAAGATCTTCGGTTGAGCCGAATGATGGATCGATCTTGTAGTAATCAATCGTGTCATACTTATGGTTTGAAGGGGAATGGAATATGGGATTTATATAGAGAATAGATATTCCCAGATCTTTCATATAATCTACTTTCTCTTTGATTCCGATAAGGTCTCCCCCCATGAAGTTCCTGCGTGAAGGGGTCTCTTTCCAGAGACCGTTCTCTACCGTCATCCCTTTCTCTGTACTTGTATGGAAACGATCAGGGAATATTTGGTAAAAGAGAGCCCCAATGGCCCATGAAGGAAGGTTCGGCTGTCGTGATGAAGAGTAATATTGGAATCTGAAGAATGATGATTCAGGTTCATCTTGATCTATCCCAGTCTGTGAGAGATAGCGTATATTCTTGTTGAGATCTTCCAGAATGAAATAGTAATCTATATAGCGCAACTTCTCTTTCGCGATAAGGGAGAACGTAAAATAATCAAAGACTCTATCGTGGCTACGCTTCTTCATCCTGCCGTAATCGTCCAAGAGATTCCGATCTATACTATTCCAGTATCGTATGCTGATGCTCTTCAGGTCATCCCGTGCGGCACGTACTTTTAGTGTGAGTTCTTTTTCTGATACTGTTGAGCAATAGGTTTCATTCTGTTCATGGGTAATTGCTGCTGTCATCATTGAATATTTGCCTCATATTTTTTTGTAGAAGCTCTTTCAATCACCTTAGTCTGAATCAGAAAATGAGAAGGGGCACATCCTTTATCATGAATGCGTCTCATAAGTAGATTCGCAGTCTCTATACCTAGTTTATATACATCGATGTCAATAATAGTAAGTTTCGGCTTCACAAAATCTGCCAGCGGGTAGTTATCAAAACTGAGTAACCCGATATCTTGAGGGATTTGCAGACCCTGAGCAGATATTGCTTCCATTGCTCCATAGGCAAGAAGATTATGACAGCAGATAATGCTATCTGGAGGATTCTTTAATGCAAGCAGGTCTTGTGCTGCATGGGTACCGGCTTCAACGGAGATGTCTGTGCATTCACACATATATTCCTTATTCTCTGTCATATGGGCAGTTTCCAGCCCCTTTTTATATCCTGTGAGCCTGTCCTGATTGAATTGATCTGCCTGATTACCTCCGATAAAAGCAATATTATGATATCCCTGCCTGTTAAGATGTTCGACTCCAAGATACCCTCCCATGGTATTGTCAATATCGACCCAATCTGTCTCTTCCCGATAAAACTGCGGTTTGCCAGCAACTACAAAAGGGAAATTTATCTTGTTGAGTCGTTCAATCAATTCTTTATCAGCAATGCTGGGAGGTATGATCACCCCATCTACGCGTTTCTCAAAGACTATTTGGTCTATAGCGTTGTTATGGGTATGAGAGAATGTGGCCTCATTTGCTAGCATGAGGAAATAACCGGAGTTATAGACGACTTGTTCAATCCCATGTAATTCTTCATAGAAGAATGGATTTGTGAACTTGTCATTGCTGTCTATATCTACAAGGAGTGCAATATTACTCGTACTTTGGTTTGAAAGATTTCTAGCTAGGCTATTTGGGTGAAAATGCATATCCTTCATAACCTGTTGGACCTTCTTTCGAGTCTTTTCTGATATTACTTTGTTATTATTTATGACTCTGGAGACTGTTGACGGGGTAACTCCGGCCTCTTTAGCGATATCTTTAATAGTGATTGACACCTCTTCCTCCAATAGTTCAAGTATGTATGCATAGTTATTATGGTTTATGCAACCGGTTGCATAAACCATAATAACCCTGTACAGGAGTAATGTCAAACTATTTCTTACCGAAAGATACAACAGAATTAAAGTTACTATTGATGCGTTTGTTCTGAGCCCGGTTTGGTTCCCTTTACATGTTCTCTCTTATATGCAAAGATATATATCTTGCAAAGCTGCATTAAATACAATTTAAACTGTAACGTTTAAATTCTTGGGTGGCTATACGTCTCTGGGGAGCTTCCATATTCCAACAAATAGCCTTGGACATTCCAACAAATAGCCCTGGACAAACAGGTTGGGAATATAGCCTGACTTTTACAGTAAAATCAAATAAAGATGGTTGTAAGTTCTTTTTATTGAAGA
>CAYYPJ010000038.1:4112-16003 GCA_964473495.1 uncultured Spirochaetales bacterium | reverse complement strand
GTATAATATTGAGTAAAAGATGAGTTGTTATATTGACAGCTGATGATATAGGTCATATTATTTATGTGAATAATGAAATTATGCTATTTTCCGTAATCTATTTTTTGGAGGAGGTCGTATATGTACCATTTTGATACTTTCATAGCAGAACTTGAAAAGAAGAATCCTGCACAGCCGGAGTTTATTCAGGCAGCTAAAGAGATTGTCGAATCGATTATAGATGTAGTGAATGATAACCCTGCATATCTTCAGGGAAAGATCCTTGAAAGGATCACGGAACCAGACAGGATCATTACCTTCAAGGTAGAATGGGAAGATGATAACGGGGAGATTCAGATCAATAGAGGATATAGGATTCAATACAATAATGCTATTGGTCCCTATAAAGGCGGTTTACGATTTCACCCGAATGTAACACTTGGAACACTGAAATTCCTCGGGTTGGAACAGACCTTGAAGAACAGTCTCACTACCTTGCAGATGGGTGGGGCAAAAGGCGGTTCTGATTTTAATCCCAAAGGGAAAACAGATAATGAGATCATGAGATTCTGCCGGTCGTTTATGACAGAGCTGTATCGATATATAGGACCGAATACCGATGTCCCTGCCGGTGATATCGGTGTAGGCGGTCGTGAGATCGGGTTTCTGTATGGGCAGTACAAACGACTGATGATCGAGAATACCGGGGTATTGACCGGTAAAGGTCAGAACTGGGGAGGATCTCTGATCAGGCCGGAAGCGACCGGATATGGATCTCTCTATTTTGCCAATGAGATGGTAAGTGCACATGATGATACTATGAAGGGGAAAACCGTATCGATTTCCGGGTTTGGTAATGTCGCATGGGGCGCAGTGATGAAAGCGACCGAATTAGGTGCAAAGGTCCTGACGATATCAGGACCTGATGGGTATATCTATGATCCAGAAGGGATCAGTACTCCTGAAAAGTGGGACTATATGCTTGAACTCAGAGTCTCAAATAATGATGTCGTTCAACCCTATGCCAGAAAGTTCGGTGCTAAGTTCGTAAAGGGAAAGAAACCTTGGGAAGTCCCTGTGGATATGGCTTTCCCCTGTGCTATTCAGAATGAACTTGATGGGAATGATGCTAAAGCGCTGATCAACAATGGTGTGAAATATGTTGTAGAGACATCGAATATGGGCTGTACAACAGAGGCTGTAGAACTTTTTCAGGCTGAGGAGATTCTTTTTGCTCCCGGTAAGGCAGTAAATGCCGGAGGGGTAGCTGTATCTGGCTTAGAGATGTCACAGAATGCTATGAAGTTGCGTTGGTCAAAAGAAGAGATCGATAGTAAGCTGAAGGAGATCATGAAGAATATCCATGAGTCATGTGTGAAAGAAGGTACTATGCCTAATGGCTATATCAACTATGTTCGTGGTGCTAATATTGCCGGATTCAAGAAAGTAGCGGATACCATGCTGCAGCTTGGATATTAAAAAAATCATACTTTTTTCTAGAGAGGGGAGTCGTGACAAACTCCCCTCTCTATTTGGTTTTCGAGTAAGCAGATGAGTGTCGTTCAAAACGCTATATAGTGTATAAAAGGAATAATTCCTTACAGTAAGCACTAAATATAGGGTTTATTAATTGAATAAACACATCACTATCTCTTCCATCATGATGTAAAATACTATAAGCTTAAATACGTTCATCGTTTATCTCTCTAAGAATGAATAGACATGAGAATTAGTATGAAGGGAGGGCATTTTTCATGGCAATGGGTAATAATCAGTTGAAACCGCTTGGAAGAAAGATTTTTCTTGATAGATATGCACTCAAAGATGGAAAGAAGGATACCCTTGCGGTGGGAGATCTCGTCGTTGCTGTCAGTAATATGCAGTCAGGGCAGCGGGAGATCGGTGTCATTGAATCTCTCCTTGAGAACCATATGGTCTCTGTGAGGCTGGAAGACGGGACGGATCTTGTCTTGAGTTCAGAACATGTAGATAAACCGTTGGAAACCAGTCCTGCCCAGATGTTAGTACGTATAGCCAAGGCTTTGGCTAAACAGGAAAGTGATGCACAACAGCAGAAATGGGAGGATAGATTTGCATGGCTGCTTGATGATTGGAAATTCGTACCGGCTGGAAGAATACTTACCGGTGCAGGGACTGATCAGAATCTTACCTATTATAATTGCTATGTTGTACCGTCTCCAAAGGATAGTCGGGGCGGTATCATGCAGACCTTGACCTATATGACTGAGATCATGTCACGGGGAGGAGGTGTCGGCATGAACCTGTCTACATTGCGTCCTCTTCATGCCTATGTGAAAGGTGTGAATGGGCGGTCTAGCGGCTCTGTCTCGTGGGGAGGGCTCTATAGTTTTGTAACAGGATTAATAGAACAGGGGGGAAGCCGCCGCGGGGCACTGATGCTTATCCTCAATGTATGGCATCCTGATATACTGAATTTCATCACGAGTAAGCAGGAGATGGGCAAGATTGAGAATGCCAATATAAGCGTAGGGGTAACTGATGATTTTATGCAGGCAGTCAAGCATGATGCAGATTGGACCTGTGTTTTTCCCGATACATCTGATCCTGATTATGATGCAGTATGGGATGGAGATATTGAGGCATGGAAAGCAGCCGGCAAAAAAGTTCTCTCCTATAGAACCGTGAAAGCTCGAGAGATATGGAATGCGATCATTGAGAGTGCATGGTCTTCTGCGGAACCGGGGATATTCTTTATCGATCGATACAATCAAATGAGTAACTCATACTATTATAATACTATAGCATGTACGAATCCTTGTGGAGAGCAGGGTTTGCCGCCGTGGGGTGTTTGTAATCTTGGATCTGTCAATCTGGCAAGATTCGTAAATAACGGAGAAGTCCTGTGGGATGAACTTTCTACAGTAGTACGCTATGCAGTGCGTTTTCTCGACAATGTTATCGATGATACTCCATACTTCCTTGAAGAGAATAAGAAACAGCAGCAGTCTGAACGTAGAATAGGCTTGGGAACAATGGGACTTGCTGAGATGCTGATACGATTAAAGATCACCTATGGTGATGATGCATCGATTAAGTTCATTGACAAGTTGTATCGCTTTATCTGTATAGAGGCCTATACGGCAAGTGCTGAACTTGCAGAAGAGAAAGGAAGTTTTCCTCTCTTTGAGACTGAACCTTTTCTGCAGAGTAAATTCATGGAGAGCATGCCTGAGGAACTTCGTGAGCTGATAAGAAAGAAAGGAATAAGAAATGTCACCCTTCTTACACAGGCTCCGACAGGGACGACCGGTACCATGGTTGGAACAAGTACCGGGATCGAACCATACTTCTTTTGGGAGTGGGAGCGTGTCGGCAGAATGGGATCTCACATGGAGCGGGTTGATGTCTATACTGAATGGATAGCTGAACATGATGGAGAAACACTCCCTGACTATTTTGTGACAGCAATGGATCTCTCTCCTGAATCGCATGTAAGAGTTCAAGCAGCCATCCAGCGATGGGTGGATTCAAGTATTTCAAAGACCTGCAATGCACCGCAGGATTATACGATAGAGGAGACGAGAAATCTTTATGAGATGCTCTACGATTCTGGCTGCAAGGGCGGAACTATCTATCGTGACGGTTCTCGAGATACGCAAGTGTTGAACATCAAGAAGGAAGAACATGAAGAAGAGAATAAACCTGCTGCTGAGATAAAGCCGCGAGTACGTCCTACGATTCTTCGTGGAACGACATATCGCAAGGCGACGCCGATTGGTACAGCATACATCACGATAAATTCTAACGGAGATCATTTCGAAAATCCATTTGAGGTCTTTGTCAATGTAGCAAAAGTCGGATCAGATGTTGCTGCAGATGCCGAAGGAATGGGTCGATTGATCAGTCTTGTTCTTCGTATAGCCTCTCCTCTCTCTCCAAAACAGCGAGCTGAGGCGGTGATCGCTCAACTGCGATCTATTGGGTCAGGACGTCAGACCGGGTTTGGCAAGAACCGTATCATGAGTTTGCCGGATGCCATTGCAAAAGCACTTGAAGAGCATATCGGTTCTGAAGATAGTAATCATGATTATCCGCTGCTTCCTGATGAAGAGGATGAACTCGCAAAGAAGCAGTATAACTTCTCATTCGATGAAGCAAAACACCAGGAATCATACCAGACCGATATCTGTCCGGTATGCGGAAATGCGACGTTCCTCAATATTGAAGGATGTAAAAAGTGTTTTTCCTGCGGATATAGTGAGTGCTGATCACGTATTCTTTCTGATAATGCGGGACCTGTAGTAAGAACCCGCAATCTAATTGGGGTAAATGAAAAAAGCAACCATCTTTTCCCTATATACAGAACTGAACAGAAGTATATACGTCCTATTCGCGGCAAGGGTCGTAAACAGGATCGGTGATTTTGTACAACTTTTCTTAGTCTTTTATTTGACTAAGAGCATGGGGTTTAGTGAAGCTGCAGCCTGACGATTTCTGATGATGGCCGGGCTGATGAACGGTCTGGGAATCTCAACCGGCGGTTATGTCGCTGATAGATATAACAGAAAGCGTGTATTTGTCAATTGGCCTTTGCATTCTTCTATGGTATCTGCGGTTTCTATACTACGTCGATGGCCGTTCCCTGGCTTATCTTTTTCTCATCGAGCTTTCGAGGAGCTGCATGGCCGGCGAAAATGCAGAACACGGTAGTGCAGCGGCGGCATTATTGCACAGGCCTGTTCTGGTCGCCTATATTGTGATATCCATTCTGGTCAGTTTTGTCTATGCCCAATATAATTTTGCTCTGCCGCTTCAGATAGATGCGCTCTTTACTGATGATCGTGCTCGACTGTTTGGATATATCATGACATTCAACGCAGTTGTCGTTCTCTTCCTAACTACGGAAGTAACCCGTCTGACAAGCAGGAGTCTGCCTGTTACGAATTTGATGATTGCATCTTTTCTCTATGCGGTCGGCTTTGGGTTGAATGGGTATATCAAAGTGATGCCGATGTTCCTATTTGCTGCGTTCTTTTGGACCCTTGGGGAGATTCTCATGGTGCCCAATGCCAATGTGTTTATAGCCAAATATATGCCAATTACGCATCACGGCCGGTTCAATAGTATAGTGAGTCTTGTACAGGGAATCGGTTATGTTCTCTGTCCATGGGTCACTGACAGGATGATTTAGCAGATGGGTATGCGTACCGTCTGGGGAATCGTGGGGCTGATCGGGTTTATCGCGACTGTCCGTTTTGCTGGTATGCGGGAAATATTGAAGAGAAAAGAGATTATTACCGCAGAGGACACAGATCAACTGAAATGATTCCTCACACTATGGTACACGCCATCCCATCTTTCAGATGGTTTCTCTAACGAGAAGGATCCTTTGATTTGATTGAATCCAGAATTGCTGATAGTGTTGTTAGAATCAGACTGTTAAATTGAGTATATAGAAGGTAATGGCACTGAATAACTTCGAATATTATACAATCCCCTGTATAGTTCTTGTATAATTATACGAAGTATATCATACTGTACAGAAATACTAAGTTTAAAAAGGTTGGTTGCGATGAAAAGATTATTGGCAATAACATGTCTCCTTCTCCTGCTGATACCTGTTGCGGTATTTGCTAAAGGACAATCTGAAGAGAAAACTGCGGTTCCTGCTGTAGCAGCTGCTGCTGATAAGATGGGCGGAGTCCTCGTCTTTGGTAGATCTGGAGATTCAGTTGGATTAGATCCCGGACGTGAGACTGATGGTGAATCATTCTATGCTTCAACGGCAGTGTTCGATACTTTGGTAGAGTTCATTCCTGGAGAGACCGCTGTGAAACCTGCTCTCGCAGAGAGCTGGGACATATCTTCTGATTCTCTTGAATATACCTTTCATCTGAGAAAGGGCGTCAAGTTCCATGATGGTACCGATTTTAATGCTGAGGCAGTAGTCTTCTCATTTGAGCGACAATTTAAAGAAGATAATCCATATTATAAGTTTGGACCATGGAAGTACTGGGGATATATGGATATGTCAAATATTGTGGATGAAGTGATTGCCGTAGACAATAATACGGTGAAGTTTAAGTTAAAGAAGGTCGAAGCACCTTTCATTGCAAATCTTGCAATGGATTTTGCTTCTATTGTTTCTCCTACAGCAGTAAAGAAGTGGGGTGATGACTTCAAGAATCATCCGGTTGGTACTGGTGCATTCAAATTTGTCTCTTGGAAGAAGGATTCTGATATCGTATTTGAAAGAAACGATGATTATTGGGATGGTCCTGTCTATTTAGACCGATTGATCTTAAAAGTCATCCCAGATGCAACTGCACGATGGCTGGCTCTTCAGAAAGGAGAGGTAGACCTGATCGATTTCCCGTCAACAGATGATATTCCTGCTATGAAAGCTGATCCTGATATACAGATTGCTCAGCAAGCTGGTCTTAATGTTGGATATTTGGCTTTGAATACAGAAAAGAAACCTTTTGACAATAAGCTGGTGCGACAGGCGATGAATTATGCTATCGATAAAGATGCGATCATTGACGGTGTCTACGGAGATGCAGGACAAGCTGCCAAGAACCCGATCCCTCCAACCATGTGGTCATACAATGATGATATCAAAGCATATCCATATGATCCTGAGAAGGCAAAATCACTGCTCGCAGAAGCTGGTTATCCAGACGGGTTTGATATGGAACTCTGGGCAATGCCTGTAGCTAGACCATATAATCCTAATGCTCGAAAGATCGCTGAGATCATGCAGGCACAGCTGGTGAAGGTCGGTATACATGCAGAGATCATGTCATATGAATGGGGTACCTACCTCGACAAGACTGATCAGGGTGAGCATCAGGCTGCTATGTTGGGTTGGACTGGAGATAATGGTGACCCTGATAACTTCTTGTGGGTTCTTCTTTCTGCACCAGCTGCAGAAATCCCTGCAGGGAATATTGCTTTCTGGAAGAATAAAGAATTCACTGATTATTGCAGGGCTGCAAAAGAGACTGCTGACCATGCAAAACGTGATGAGTTATACAGAAAAGCACAGGTTGTCTTTCATGAAGAAGCTCCCTGGATACCGATAGCAAACTCAATTGTGACAATTCCTGCTAAGACATCAGTCAAAGATTTTGTTATCTATCCTACAGGGAAACGTGTATTCAAACACGTTTGGCTCGAAAAATAATCATTCGATAGAATATAACTCTATGCAGCCACTTGATAAAGAGTGGCTGCACTATTTCGTATAATACACGGTGGACATATGTTTATACACATTTTGAAGCGATTGGGTCTTTTGGTCCCAACAATTTTTGGTGTTGTCACGCTAGTTTTCTTTATGATTGCTCTTGCTCCCGGTGACCCTGTACAAGTCATGTTGGGTGAACGTGCTAACGCGGAACAGATTGAACTCTTAAGACATGAACTAGGCCTGGATAAACCACTGATCCAACAGTATGGACTCTATCTTTCTCGAGTAGTACGGTTAGATCTGGGTAAGTCGATCACGTCTGGTCAGACGATCAAGAATGAGATATCTGAACGGTTTCCAGCAACAATAGAACTCTCTATCTGGGCAATGATCTTTGCTACAGTATTTGGTATCCTGTTTGGAGTCACATCGGCACGAAAACGAAATTCCTGGGTGGATTACACCACCATGGGAGGTTCCCTCGTAGGGGTATCCATGCCGGTGTTCTGGCTTGGGTTGGTGCTGATCATGATTTTCTCGGTTTGGCTGGATATTTTTCCTACCGGCGGCAGGATGAATGTTCGCTATTATTTTGAACCCATCACTAACTTTTATATCCTTGACGGTATCATATTATGGTTCAAGGAAGGTACGCCAAAGTACCTTGTTTCAGCATTCCAGCATCTTGTTCTCCCTTCTATAGCATTGGGGACTATCCCGTTGGCTATTATAGCCAGAACGACAAGGAGCAGTATGCTAGAGGTCCTTCAACAGGATTATATTAAGACAGCAAGATCAGCCGGTATTAAGGAACGACAGGTGATCTATCGATATGCATTACGAAATGCACTGTTACCTGTCATCACTATTATAGGATTACAGTTTGGTCTACTTCTCTCTGGTGCTATCTTGACCGAGACCGTTTTTTCATGGCCGGGAATCGGTAAATGGATCTACGTTGCTATTGGAGCAAGAGACTATCCTGCTGTGCAGGGAGGTATCATCTTCATCTCAACGTTCTTTGTATTGATCAATCTCGTTGTAGATATCCTCTATTCAGTGATCAATCCAAAAATACGTTTACAATAAGGGGTATAGTTTGAGTGAACATGAACAGACAGAACTGCTTGAAATAGAAGAACCAGGTCCATGGAAAGAGTTATGGTACAATCTAAAGAAGAACAGGGGTGCGATGATCGGGATGGGAGTCATTATCTTCTTTATACTCCTGGGGATCTTTGCACCGTTAGTTGCTCCTCATGATCCTCTAGCCCAGGTGATGGAAGCAAGAAAGACTCCTCCGTTTACGAATGGATATCTATTTGGAACTGATGATTTAGGTCGTGATATGCTGTCGCGTCTTATCTATGGGGCAAGGATATCTATGACTATAGGTGTCGTATCTGTAGGGATATCATTGGTTATCGGGCTCTTTGTAGGAGTTGTCTCGGCTTACTATGGCGGTCTTCTTGATAAGATAATTATGCGGATAATTGATATCATGTTGGCTTTTCCCTACATTTTATTAACGATAGTGATCGTGGCTATCCTTGGTCCATCTCTTACCAATGCAATGATCGCTATCGGAATATCACAAGTTCCGAGTTATGCTAGACTTATCCGGGCATCGGTGTTGTCAGAGAAAGAGAATGATTATGTGATTGCCGAACGTGCATTGGGTGCTTCAAATCTGGAGCTGATGTTCAAAACTATCCTTCCAAACTGTCTCTCTGCTACGATTGTGCAGTCGACATTGGGGGTAGGAGATGCAATCTTGAGTTCTGCGGGCCTCTCCTTTTTGGGGTTGGGTGCACAGCCACCGACTCCTGAATGGGGTCTGATGATAGCTAGTTCAAAGGAGTTTATCACTAATGCATGGTGGATTGTGACTTTACCAGGTATTGCTATCTTATTGGCGGTACTGGGCTTCAATCTGTTTGGTGATGGCTTGAGAGATATTCTTGACCCGAAGATGAGAAATTAATAATGAGAGATATTATGAATAATGATAAGAATATACTGCTCTCTATTGAGAACTTGAACTTTGTCTTCAATATTCAGCGGGGAGTAGTACGAGCAGTACGCGATCTTTCGTTGACAATTCGAAAAGGTGAGACACTGACCTTAGTAGGGGAGTCAGGGTGCGGAAAATCTGTAACTGCACATGCTATCAATCAACTGAACCCGATGCCCCCCGGTAAAGTTCTTAGCGGGAGTGTCAGATTTCGTGGAGTTGATCTATTGAAGTTGCCTAAGAGTGAGATAGAGGCTATAAGAGGGACTCAGATCTCAATGATCTTTCAGGAGCCTATGACTGCATTGAATCCGGTGTTCACCATTGGTTCTCAGATTGCTGATGTATTTACAGCACATCAGGAGATGTCTAAGAAAGAAGCTCTCCATCGTGCTGTAGAACTTCTTGATCTCGTTAAGATTCCCACCCCTGAGAGGCATATTCACAGCTATCCTCATCAATTATCAGGAGGTATGCGGCAGCGTGCTATGATCGCTATGGCTCTTGCTTCTCCTGAACCCGGATTGATGATTGCTGATGAGCCGACTACTGCTCTTGATGTCACTATACAGGCTCAGATCCTAGATCTGTTGAATAACCTCAAAAAGAAAGTAGATATGTCGATTCTGCTTATCACCCATGATATGGGAGTCGTTGCGGAGATGGCTGATCGAGTGGTTGTGATGTACGCCGGACGAAAAGTCGAAGAGACTGATGTCTATTCGATCTTTGAGAATCCGAAGCACCCGTATACACTGGGTCTATTAAACTCATTACCGTCAAATAGGAAATATAAAGGGGCAAAGCGGTTAGAAGCCATTGACGGCACAGTGCCGGATCTCTTGACAATCGGAGAGGGCTGTCCTTTCTGTAACCGGTGTGGATTTGTACGACCGATATGCCATACAAGTTTTCCTGAAGAGACAAAGATAAATGAGAATCATTCAGTCTGGTGTCATAATTATCAGGTAGTGAAAGGGAGTGATACATAGTGAGTGATACACCTATTATTGAAGTCAAAGATCTTACAAAGTATTTTGAGATAAAAGCACAAGGGGCAAGAGAAGGAAAATCTATACTGAAAGCTGTGGACGGTGTTACGCTTGATATATTTGCAGGTGAGATTCTTGGTATCGTCGGAGAATCTGGGTGCGGGAAGTCTACTTTTGGGAAAACCGTCATACGAATCCACGAAAAGACATCTGGTGAAGTGTTATATCGAGGTAGAGATCTTTTCGATATGGAAAAGGCTGATAGAAAAAAGATGACAAAGAGGATGCAGATGATTTTCCAGGATCCCTATTCATCATTGAATCCTCGAAAGAAGGTTGCTCAGATTATTGGACAGCCATTACGTATCCATCAAGTGGGCTCTTCGGCAGAGCAACTTGAGCGGGTTGATCACCTATTGAATGAAGTTGGCTTGAATCCTAAGTTTAAGCGAAGATACCCCCACCAATTTTCCGGCGGGCAGCGTCAACGTATTGGGATCGCCCGTGCTCTGGCTTTGGATCCTGAGTTCATCGTATGTGATGAAGCTGTCTCTGCTCTTGATGTTTCTGTTCAGGCTCAGATCCTCAATTTGCTTCTTGACCTGCAGCAAGAGCATCGGTTTACCTATATGTTCATCTCTCATGATTTGGCAGTGGTAGAGTTCATTGCTACAAGAATTCTTGTTATGTATCTTGGACGTGTGGTAGAGATCGCAGACAAACTGGATCTTGTTAACCATCATGTGCATCCCTATACAAAAGCCCTGTTCTCAGCTTTTCCAGTGACTGATCCAAGAGCGAGGGAGCATAAGAAAAAGATTGTGATGGGGGATGTGCCGTCCCCGATCAATCCTCCGAAAGGATGCTATTTCCATCCCAGATGTCCCTATGCGGAACCACGATGTCGAGAGTCATATCCTCCATTACGAGAGATAGCACCTGGTCATACTGTAGCTTGCTGGCTGGTTTGAGACAGGTCTATTCGATATAGTCGTCTGATCGTATATACTTACTAATCAGGTATACCCCCACCTCAGTGCGAGTGGGGGTATCGTACTCTGTAGAGATCATATCTCTTGGAAGTAACTTTATTCGTTAAGAATCCTATTTATTCTGTGTTTGGTTGAGAAATGCGGCAAGAAGTGATTCTGAGTGCTTTGAGCAACCTGTTCAGATATACACAATATAAGAGAATGTCCTATTTAATAAATTGGAAGGTTGTAAAATATGATTTGGTTAGATATACTTGATATGCTGGAAATTAGCGATGAGGGATGAGGGTATAGGGATATGAGTTTTCTTTTCTCGAATCGTTATCATAATCCACACATATACTAATTAATCAATGGAGTGTTTCATATGGGTAATAAAAGAATGGTTACCATCGATGGTAATACCGCGGCTGCTCATGTAGCGTATGCCTTTAGTGAAGTTGCGGCTATTTATCCTATTACGCCGTCTTCCCCTATGGGTGAATATGCTGATTCATGGGCAAGCATGGGACGTGAGAATGTATTTGGTAAAACTGTCGATGTGGTTGAAATGCAATCTGAGGCGGGAGCCTCTGGTGCAGTGCATGGTGCTTTAAGCGGCGGTGCATTGACAACAACATTTACTGCTTCTCAGGGTTTGATGTTGATGATTCCGAATATGCATAAGATAGCCGGCGAGATGCTTCCTACAGTGTTTCATGTATCAGCACGATCACTTGCCGCTCAGTCACTTTCTATCT
>CAYYPJ010000038.1:0-4102 GCA_964473495.1 uncultured Spirochaetales bacterium | reverse complement strand
GATGTTATGTCAACTAGAAATACAGGATTTGCCATGACTGCGGCTTCTTCTATTCAGGAGATAATGGATATGGCATTGGTCGCTCACTTATCGACCTTGAAAACACAGGTCCCTTTTCTCAGTTTCTTTGATGGATTCCGAACATCACATGAGATTCAGAAAGTCGAAGAGATTTCATATGAAGATATCAAGTCTTTGATTGAACCTGAATATGTTGAACGGTTTCGCAGGAGAGGTATGAGACCCGAGAAGCCGATCATCAAAGTTGCTGCCCAGAACCCCGACGTATTCTTCCAGGGGCGTGAGACTGTCAACAAGTATTACGATGCAGTACCTGCTATCGTTCAGGATTACATGAATAAGGTTGCTGAGATCACTGGACGACAGTACCACCTGTTTGATTATGTCGGTGATCCGAATGCAGAGAAATTGATCATCTCAATGGGATCATCTTGTGATACTGTTGAACAGACTGTACGATACTTGAATGAGCGAGGTGAAAAGGTCGGAGCTATCAAAGTACGACTTTATCGCCCATTCTCAGTAAAAGATTTTGT
This sequence comes from uncultured Spirochaetales bacterium, assembly GCA_964473495.1. GTDB lineage: Bacteria > Spirochaetota > Spirochaetia > CAKZLE01 > CAKZLE01 > JAIPFY01. The sequence continues at coordinate 3,545 of CAYYPJ010000038.1, read as the reverse complement.
TGATGCGATTCCTGCATCAGTTACGAAGATAGCTGTCCTGGACAGAACAAAAGAACCTGGTTCTATTGGTGAACCGCTCTTTCTTGATGTTGTTGCGGCACTGGCTTCTGTCGGCCGATCAGATATCAAGGTCATTGGTGGTAGATACGGTCTTTCAAGTAAAGAATTCACTCCGACATTGGTCAATGCGGTATTTGACCATCTGGACGGTGAAGCTTTCCATGGTTTTACTGTTGGTATCAACGACGATGTGACTTTTAAGTCAGTTACGGTCAATAAGGTCATTAACGTTGCCCCCGCAGATGTGAAGTCGTGTATGTTCTGGGGACTTGGTTCTGACGGTACCGTAGGTGCAAACAAGAACTCGATCAAGATCATTGGTGGAAATACCGATCTTAATGCACAGGCATATTTTGTATATGATTCAAAGAAATCAGGTGGTATCACGACATCTCACCTGCGATTTGGAAAGAGCTCGGTCAATATGCCATGGAACATAACGAGTGCTGACTTTGTCGCATGCCATAATGCGGCTTATCTTGGTAGATATGATATGTTTGGCCCTCTGAAAGAGGGAGGGGTATTCCTGCTCAATTCTGAGATTCCTACTGAAGAAGTCTTTACACACCTTACCGTGGAGGATCAGCAGATTATTATCGATCGAAAGATTAGATTCTACAATATCAACGCATTGAAGATTGCTCAAGCTGTTGGCCTCGGTACGCGAATCAACACGGTTATGCAGGCGGCTTTCTTTAAGATCTCTGGTATCCTTCCTGAAAAAGAAGCAATCAAGTTGATCAAGGATGCTATCAAGAAGACCTTTATGAAGAAGGGTGAAGATATTATCAAGATGAACTGGGCAGCTGTAGATTCTGCAGCTGAAGCACTGGAAGAAGTCACTGTCCCTGCTGTTGTGGGTAAAGCATACAAGCCAGCTAGGCTGATCAGCGAAGATGCTGACGCATTTGCTAAGAATGTCATTGAACCGATTATGCACCTTAAAGGTGACAGTATCCCGGTATCAAAGATGTCCTTTGACGGGACGCTTCCTTCAGGTACTACAAGGTTGGAAAAACGTGGAGTAGCACCAAGGATCCCCTTCTGGATTCCAGATAATTGTATTCAGTGTAATCAGTGTGTACAAGCTTGTCCTCATGCAGCTATCCGTGCTAAGCAGATAGACCCAAAGGAATTAGAACATGCACCAGAATCATTTTCCACACTAACCTCGAAGACAAAGAATGACAGAGGCCTGCTCTTTAAGATTCAGGTATATCCTGAAGATTGTACAGGGTGTGGTGTCTGTATCGAAACCTGTCCTGCAAAGGACAAGGCACTTAAGTTCAATACACTGGAAGCTGAGAGAGCAAAGGGCGCGGTTCAGAATGCCGTATTCTTTGATGCACTGCCGAACAATGTGCTTGATGGTATCTCAGAGACAACGATCAAGGGAATGCAGTTCAAACAGCCGCTGTTTGAATTTTCCGGCGCTTGTGCCGGTTGTGGAGAAACACCCTATATCAAACTTGTTTCTCAGATATGTGGTGAGAATATGATTGTTGCAAATGCAACAGGGTGTAGTTCTATCTATGGAGGCACTTTTCCAACGATCCCGTACTGTAAAAGAAAAGATGGTCGAGGACCTGCTTGGGGGAATTCGCTGTTTGAAGATAATGCAGAGTATGGTTTTGGTATGAGACTTGCCGTCGACAGCAACAGAACACTTTTGAAATCGAAAGTCAATAAGATCCTTAAGCTGGGGACTACTCCAGAACTGACTGCAGCGCTTGAAAAGAGCATGGAGTTCTGGGAAAACGATTCTGAAGAAGCTATATCAGCTCAGAAAAGGGTTGCTGAAGTCATTGACGCAGCTTTGATCTCTTCGGAGGGTGAATCAAAAGAAATTCTTGCCAAGATCAACGAATTGAAAGATTATTTTGTCGATAAAAAGGTATGGATCTTTGGTGGTGACGGATGGGCATATGATATTGGATATGGCGGTATTGACCATGTGATCTCTACTGGAAAGAATGTCAATATTCTTGTATTGGATACAGAGGTGTATTCAAATACCGGTGGCCAGGCTTCAAAAGCTACCCCTCTTGCTGCTGTTGCTAAGTTTGCAAATGCAGGAAAGAAAATGGGTAAAAAGAATATGGGTTTCATGTGTATGAGCTACGGTAATGTCTATGTTGCATCTGTTGCTATGGGTGCGAATAGGAATCATACACAGAAAGCACTCATGGAAGCTGTTGCATATGATGGTCCTTCCATTGTCTTCTGTTATGCTCCATGTATAAACCATGGTATCGATATGAGTAAATCACAGGTTGAAGAGAAACGAGCAGTAGCAGCGGGGTACTGGCCATTATATCGATTTAATCCTGCAAATGAAGAGGGTCAGAAGTTCTCTTGGGACACAAGAGAACCATCAGCTGATTACAAGGAGTTTATCAAGAGTGAGAGGCGATACAGTGCACTCTACAAGACAAATCCGGATCATGCAGAAGAGTTGTTCCAAATGGCTGAAGATGATGCTAAGAGGAGAATGACTTTTTACAAGAACATGGGAAAGATTATGTAGTCTTGCTGCATACTATTTCGTTACTAGATTTTGGATAGATGAATAGAAAGAAGGAGCCTTCCACTGTTTTTTCAGGGGAAGGCTCCTTCTTGGTTATATTCGAAGGATCATAACCAGTTCTTCAGCATGACAGAGACTGATCGATTCATTTCTTTCATGAATTGGCTCATCTGCTTATGTATGTAGTAGTAATGGGCTGTATCAGGAATAATGTCGGTGATTCGGCCGCTCTTTCGATAATACGCATCATGATTATGAAACATTGTTCTTAGTGCTTGATCATCTTTTCTTGTATAACTGTTGCTATGAAAGATGTCTTCTGCGACATGTCGAGGAATTCTTGAGACCCCCTTCTTCTGTGCACCTTTCGGATACCCGAAGCATACCATAGTGATTGGCAGGACATATTGCGGAAGAGTCAGCAGTTTTCGTACCTCTTCATAATTCTCTAAGATATCACCGATATAGCAGGAGCCTATATGTAATGATTCTGCTGCAGTCACTGCAGTCTGTGCCGCAATAAGGGCATCACTGATAGAGAGTAAAAGATTTCCCTTCTCTGGCGATCTGTAGTGCATATGCTGTTCCTCACCATAGGCAACAGCTCCGGAAACATGAAAATAATCATCCCATTTCTGGTAATCAGCTGCAAAGATCCAGAGCATAGGTGCTTTGGCAATCATACTCTGGTTATCACAGAGGATCGATAAGCTATCTTTTTTATCCTGATCAGTGATGTTGATAACCGAGTAAAGCATCATATTCCCTGCAGTTGGTGCACGAAGTGTTGCTGATTTGATAGCATCTATATGTTCTGGTTCGATAGGCTCTTGACGATATGCCCTTACTGATCTTCTTTCCATAAGGATCTTTAGAGTCTCATTGATATAGTCCATGTGGTATTGTCTTCCTCGTGTGTGTTAATCATAAGAGTATTAGTCTTCAACTAATGAAAAAT
>CAYYPJ010000037.1:2370-16210 GCA_964473495.1 uncultured Spirochaetales bacterium | reverse complement strand
GATCATATATATAACCGCAAAGATCACAAACATATTTTTTCATAAAATTCCTACCTTTTTGTCTTTATTATGCTCGCCATAGCCCATGAATATTACAATATTCACGTGCTGAGACTTTTTTATTATCGGCATCTATAGAAAAGAATGCTTCCGGGGCATCTCCTGGTTTTAGATATGTTCTATAGAAGGAGTCTCCCACTAGCAGTTCGATCCACTCGATAAAGTGTTTATCATTCATCGGATGGGGGGTTGATCCTATTATGACTTTGAACCCTCCGTCGATTTTCTCTATTACTGGTACATGTTTTTCTGTTGCAGAGTCTGCACTCTTTTCCTCAAGCAGATCCATTGGTTTACCACAACAGACTAATTCTCCGCCGCCGACTGTAACCATCTCAACTACATTCCCACAAATTGAGCATCGGTAAATTGCTTCTTTGATTGCTATTGCCATATAGTTCTCCTTTCTTAATAGCGTTATGCATGAAGATACTATCCATTCATACACTATACCACTTCATGAAATACCTCGAAATACGACTGAGGGTGATCACAGGCAGGACACTTCAGTGGAGCTTCGGCACCTTCATAAATGAATCCACAGTTGAGACATCGCCAAACAACAGGTTGTTTCTGCTTGAAGGATGTCCCCATTCTCACCTTTCGCAGCAGATTCTTATATCGTTCTTCGTGGCGTTTTTCTGCTATAGAGATAGCCTGATAGACCGCTGCAATCAGATGGAAGCCCTCTTCCTCTGCTACTCTGGCAAATTCAGGATAGAGTTCGGTCCACTCCCCATGCTCCCCGGCGATAGAAGCCTCAAGGTTCTGTTTTGTGGAACCCAATGCACCAGCAGGATATGATGCTGTGATCTCAACCATACCACCTTCAAGGAATGAGAAAAAGCGTTTAGCATGTTCTTTCTCCTGATCTGCAGTCTCTGAAAAGATTTGAGAGATAAGTATATATCCCTCTTTTTTAGCCGTGCTCGCAAAATAAGTGTATCGATTTCTTGCTTGAGATTCTCCTGCATAAGATTTAAGAAGATTTTGTTCGGTCTTTGTACCTTTGATACTCTTCACTATAAGCCTCCATTCGATAATAGATTTATATGTATATAAGTAATAATACTGTTTCCTAAATAGGAAAGCAAATTAATTCACATAGATACACAGACACATAGACTGCACGACAAACTTAGGGAAAAGGGATTGAAAGCAGCATTCTATGAACCAACTATATTCATCGTATGAACTGTATGATACAAAGGAGAGATTGTTTTTCGTTTAGACATAAAATGATCTCCCCAGTGCAATGGATGAGTCTTCATGGGTACGTTCTGTTTTTCTTCGTACTACTTATAGTTTTTCAGAGCCTTCTGTATAGTCAGATCACTGTTCCCTTTGAGTTCATCTCCCATATGACTCCGTAGTGTTGGTTTGCCCACTCTACGGGTTCGATAGAACTGACCATCCATCTCCCATTACTTTTACACAATAGATACATTCTGCTGCCTCAAGCACCACTGCGGTATTACCCCCAAACCGTTTTACCCATACGGTATCCTTCACTTTCGGCATTGATCGTACGAGCCCGTGTTCTTTGGTTATAGTTCCAATGTATCCATCAGTAAACAGGACAGAGTATTTCCTGCCGGGTCGGCCGTTCATCATATCCACGATAGATGCGGCAGGTATGCTCATTCTTTTTCTGGACATATATCCCTGTCTCTTTATGGATGAGTACCCAATCGGGATAGAACATATAGCACCTCTTGTCTGCTTTTTTAATGAGTATTCTTTCTATGACTTAAAATTATCTTATGTTCATGTGTTTGTCGTGATATAGATAGCCAGTATTTTCTGGAGGTAGGTAACAAATTGTTCACGATAGAATTCAGGTTCAAGAATTTCCACAGAATCACCGCATTGAGCGATTCGCAGAATCAACTCGATTGAGTTCTCAGCATTTATCTCGCATATGAGAGCTCCGTCCTTATCGGTATAGGTTTCAATTTTATCATAGAAGATCGATGAGAATGAGTTGATTGCTGAACGTTCAGATAGTTTTAATTTGAGAGGGATCATATCGATACTCTTGTAACGCTCACCTGTGTCAGGTTTTCTAAAAGGTCTGAGGTTATCAGGGATCGTATAGGTCTCATCAAGAATTTCAGTCTCTTTGATATTCAAGATATCTATAGTCACAATCTCTGAGGTATGTCTCAGTCTTCCTGTTACACTGATAGGGCGTCTTCCTGTTGAACTTTCTCTGTAACCGATAAAATATGGGGCAAACTCGGTCTCCTGCGGTTGGTTGGTATGGTCATAATGTTTGATTCGCAACAGCCTGCCTGATACCCAGGAGTCGATAATGGATTCAAGAGCTTTAATGAAACCCGGGTTTGGTCTTTTCGAGTTTGTCTCTATCTGTTCAGCTACTGCATTGATGTTATTGCTCACATATGGGGCACAAACTCTCATATTACCTGCGATCTTTCGCAGGCCTGAAGCCAAATGAGGTGTTTGCATAGGTTCATATTTTGCCAACATCTCGGCAGAGAGATTCAAAGCAAGGCTCTCATATACACTGAGTTTCATGGCATTGATATCTTCATGTGTCTTAATCTTGATCAGATATTTATCTTCATATACCTCAGTATGCTTCTTGAGTTCCTCTATATATCGACCTATTGTTGATCTGTGAACCCCTAATCGGCGTGCGATCTCCGCTCGCCGCATACCCTCGGGATGAGATAACAACAACAACTCCAACTGCATCAAACGTTCGCCTTTCATAGAAAACCTCTTACCCTATCTACTCTATTTTACCTAACCTATAATAATAGAAGATTATACCATAAAAATACGACTATGGGTACTTTTAGGTATGGGATGCAGGGAATGCCCACTGAATAGGGAAGACGATTCAATTTTCTCATCTACGATGAAGAGTTCTGTAAAGGGTTTCTATTGGCAGAGATTAAAATTTGGAATCAAAGTAATTTGCTCTTGTTTAAGTTGATATGATTGTCTATCTTATGTAGTGAAACTTGGAATGTATAGGCATATGCTAAATGTATATACAGGTTATTATACTATGAAATAACCGTTATTAGCGGCAAGGAGAATATAATGCAGGACTCAAAGAAAACAGAGCAGGAAGCACAGACAAAACGTTTGCAGGAACGCATGTCTCAAATAACGTATAAGATTTTGGTAATGAGTGGTAAAGGCGGTGTTGGAAAGACGACTGTAGCTGTCAATCTAGCCCTTGCTTTAGCCGAAAAAGGATATAAAGTAGGAATACTGGATACTGACATCCATGGCCCGAATGTTGCGAAGATGTTAGGAGTACAAGGAGAAAGGATGTATTCTCATGATGAGAATACTATTGAACCATATGAGATCTCCCCGAATCTGAAGGCAGTGAGTCTTGCTTTTACAGGAAACGATGACGATACTCCTATCATTTGGAGAGGGCCTTTGAAGATTGGTGTGATCAAACAATTCCTTGCAGACGTCAACTGGGGGATCCTTGATTATCTGGTTATTGATTCTCCTCCGGGAACAGGTGATGAGCCCTTGACTGTCTGTCAGATGATCCCTGAGTTGACGGGCAGTATTGTGGTGACAACTCCACAGGAAGTTGCCATCTTGGACTCACGTAAGAGTATCAATTTTGCACGACAGATCAAAGTTCCTCTCCTTGGGGTAATTGAGAATATGAGTGGGTTCGTCTGTCCTCATTGTGGTGAAACTATTGATATCTTTGGAAAGGGCGGGGGTGAACGGGCTGCAAAGGAGATGAGTGCTCCATTCCTTGGAAGTATTCCTATAGATAAGGCTCTCATGGAGGCTGAAGACCAGGGAGTTTCTTTTGTGGCATCAGTTCCCGATGCTTCCAGTACGAAAGCGATTCTTGCCATCGTAGATAAAATAGAGGCAACGCTCTCAAGTAGTAAATAAATGAAACATGCAATGAAACATCTTTCTTGGAAGACAACAAAGCGAAAGAAGGTTCATGACTGTAGGATATTTGATATATATGAAGTAGATCGGATTGCGCAAGATGGGAGAAAGGGGACTTTCATTCAAATTGATGCACCTGACTGGGTAACGGTGATCCCGCTAACACGGGATCAGTTTGGTAATCGATGTTTCATGATGGTAAAACAGTACCGCCACGGTAATGAGTCAATCACCGTTGAATTCCCGGCTGGTACTGTTGAGAAGGATGAACTGCCAAAACATGCGGCATTTCGTGAACTGCTTGAAGAGACTGGATGCAGACCTTCTCGATTGATCAAGATTGGAGACGTCTCTCCCAATCCTGCATTTCTCACGAATACAGTAACTTACTACGTTGCAGAGGAGTTGGAGTTTATTCAGCAGCAGAGTCTTGATGAGCACGAGATGATAGATATCGAATTGATTCCCGTGAATGAAGTCCTCCACGCTATGGGAACTGGTGAATATGATAATGGTGTGATGGTAGCCGCCCTAGAGTTTTATGTACGATGGCGCGGTCTTGTAAGAGATCTGCGTGATTGATTACCGGGGGGATAGAGAATGAGTTCTGTGAAGAGATATATGATGCTATTAGGTATTGTTCTGGTAATCGGGATCACTACAGGATGTCAGACTCCGGGGTGTGTGACTTCAGAACATGCTAAAGAACCTATGATCTCAGTTCAGGGTATCGGAGTCGTAGAAGCAATTCCTGATTCCGTTTCCATGACCATCATGATCTCTGAGCTTCGTGACACGACACGAGAAGCTCAGGATGTTGTCAATGAGCAAGTTGCTGATGTCTTACAGATAGCCAGGGAACATAGCATCGTACAGGAGGATATTACTACCGTTTCGTTGTATATTAGTCCTGAGTATACATGGAAAGACGGGAAGAAGATCCTCCGGGGGCAACGCGTCAGACAATCCGTGAAAATATCTATGCATGATATTGATACTGACATAACTCGGTTGGCTCGCTTTATTGATGGGCTTGGAGGAGTCTCAGGTATTGAGATCTCATCTCTGAATTTCTTTGTTGAAGATACTGAGGTTCTCTATAGGCAGGCTCGTGATTTAGCCTTCAATAGGGCAAAAGAGAAGGCACAGCAGTTCGCAGCTCTCAGTGGAGAAGAGCTTGGGAGCCTGATCTATATAACAGAACAATCTCAGGATCAAGCTGTACGGTCGAATTATGCAAAAGGGATGTTGATGGAGTCTGCAGCAATGGATTATACACCTTCACAAGTCCCATCAGGTTCCTATAGTGTACGTGTCACGGTATCTGCAGAGTTCTCCATTAAGAAATAGTCCTCTTAAGAGAGTACCGATACGATATAGTTATTCAGATTGCTATCTCCGTATATGAGCTCATATAATGCCTGAAGAATAGTGAAGTTCTCTTCCAGATGTTTCTGGAAGATGAGATCCCCCATGATCTTGATTGTCTTCATACCTTCTAAGACGACGCCGCTCTTTGGATCGTTTGCAAACCCCTTGCCTATCAGCAGGCCAAGGGTCCTGTTTCTGCTGAGATCATTCAATGAGGTAAGACCAAGATCACCAATACCGCAATACTTGAATATTGCATCCTCCGAACATCCATAAAGAGCAAGCAGCCTCTTCATCTCATTCACAGCTTTTGTCACCATGATGAAATCAACATTAGGAGAGTTGTATCTTCCGGAGACGATCCCGATGGCTATAGCATACATATTCTTGAGAATACTCAGCATCTCAGCTGCCCGCATATCAGCAGTGTAGTCTGTGATAATACCTGTATCAGCGAGAACCGAATCACGTATTCGCAGATAATCATCATGATCACCTCCATAGGTCAATGCCGATGGGAGTCCGTTCAGTACCTCTACAGCAAAGGTCGGACCTTTCATACAGCCGACATGTGCGAAAGGAATCAGCTCCGGAAGAAATTGGCCGTCATCAGCAAAGCCCTTTGCCATATTGATCACGAGGCACTCTTCTTTTATTTTGCCTAAGAGCGATCGGCAGAAACCTTCTATTGCCTTTGAGGGTATGACCAGAAAGAGATAATCAGCATCATATATACAAGAGATGTCGCCACTGGCAGTGATCTCTTTTCTTAGATGCCGGCTTGGGAAATAGGCTCGGTTCTGATGATTCTCCATGATATCTTCTACAACTTTCGGTTCAATCGTGTAGAGTGTGAGTCTATTGTTTGGATTAGTGGAAAGTCTCTCAGCAAGTGCTGTTCCAAACACACCCGCTCCTGCTATAACAATATTATTCATATATCTGCTCCAAAGATTTGTTATAGGTCAATACTATACATTAGTTGCTAAAGTGTCAAAAACAGTTGACATAAATCTAGTGAGTTTTGTTACCTCTATTTCGGTATTCTGACAGCTTTTGCCGCTCCTTCCCTGTTTTACGGCTGAAAACAGAAATTGCATGAATCTCCTGCTCTGTACTGTTGTATAAGAGTCCAGCTGCTATGAACTCTTTGTCGTTGATCTTCAAGGTTTGTCTTGGTTTACTGACGATTGCATATAGTGGGAATAAACCGAGGGATACAGTTCAGATACCGATATAGTACATCTTTATGTGCTTGATCTCAGCTTCAAAGAAAGGACGACCGATAGGAGAGAAGCCAAGTCGACGGTAGTAATCCAGGAGATAATATTGAGCATGCATGATGATATTTTCATTCCCCTGTTCAAGACAGAGTGCTATGGCTTTATGAAGCAGGCTGGTTCCCAATCCAAGATTTCTATATGCATGAAGGACTGCTAATCGTTCAAGTTTGACCCTGCTGTTGCTGGAGGTATTTATACGAAGACAACCCGCAGGGGTGCCGCCGTAGTAGAGAAGAAGATGATCAAACTGTTGGTCTTTCCCGTCGAGCTCTATATGCTCATCTACATTCTGTCCCTCAATAAAGACTTTTCTCCGTATGTATTGACACTGACGTATAACCTCAGTCTCTTCCTCTGTCAGAGGATACGAAGGATGAATATACTTTATGGTCTTCTCAGGGACTTGTCGTTCCATAACAGTAAAAGAGTCTTCCGCTCTGAGTGTATGATCCAACAGCCTGAAAACCACAGCTGCGATACTTGTCACTGAGTTGACGAGCTGCATCTAAACGAATAGAGGCATATCCCCGGCGTTCTGCAAGGGTATGAGCATAGTCAAACAACTCTTTACCGGCATTTGTTGAAAGATATACAGGATCGATTCTTAACAGGGTAATGTAGATATAATTATCTGTATCAACGATCCATTTGATATGGGCGATTGCTTTACGTTTGATATTATGGATGATGGCAATCATCCCAATGATCTGTACTCCGGTGCAGGCAACGAAGAGCTGATCTTTAAGAAGATACCCAGCTATCATAGTTTCGAGTCCTTCGTTCTGCAGTACATCAGAAGTTGCTGCGAAGATTTCCATAATATGAGGTAGGTCTTTCTTTTGAGCAGGCCGCACATCTGTTTTTCCCATAGCGTCAGTATAGTAGAGGTCTCTATGATACAGCAATAGGGGCTACTGTCGTCCTTTGATGACAACTTTATCTGCATAGGGCTGCATGTCCTTTGCAAACTGCTGCAGTAGATCCGGGGATGTCCGTTTCATGGTCCTCATTGCCGGATCAGGAAGATTGTCTCGCGGCACAAACGGTTGTAAGGTGTATTGATATGCTCCCCTGATAAGTTCGCCGATACCCCTCATCTGCTCATCGGTATGAAATGAATCTAAGATGGTCGTTCGGAACTCATAGGGCTTGTCCCATGTCTTAAGCAGTGCTGCTGATCGTTCAATACGGTCAGTATGGTGATACGAGACAAACTCAGGATAACTTGACAATGCACACTTGATATCCATCGCAACATAATCAAGCGTATCAAGAAGTGTTTCAAGCATATCGGGGTTAGACCCGTTTGTATCAAGTTTTACTTTGAGCCCCTGTTCTTTCAGCCACATGACCAACGCCGGCAGATGTTCCACCAGGGTAGGTTCCCCTCCGCTGATAGTCACTCCATCTATCCAGTCATGCTGCTTGAAACGGATAACGGCACGTGTCAGCTCATCGGACGTGAGCCCTGCTTCCCTTTTGCCCATTAGCGGGGCATTATGACAATACCCGCAGGAAAAATTACAGCCGGTGGTGAAAAGTACAGCTGCAATATGTCCAGGGAAGTCAACGAGAGAAGGTCTCTGAAGGTATCCATAGATATTAGTCTGTTCCGGTAGTCTCATATTATAGAGCCTTTGCCGTCTCCAAGATATGTCTGATCATCTTTGGAGTGATAGTCCCTGTCGTTGTGTAGTCTGTCTGTACCCCGAGATAAGTGTATAATTTGAAATTTCTACACACGGTATCAACTATTCTCGGTGTTGGGGTGAAGATATACTCATACTCTTTTGTCGATATATTATACTTCTTTACGATCATTGCCGGGATTCTCTGGGGATTGATACATTCTACATTGCAGAACTCGACCAGTCCTGATTCAGTCAATATATCATGATAGGACTTTGAGAACTCAGTCCACTCACCCTTCTTCAGCATCTTATCGATTCGCTGATTGAGTGCATGACACTTCGGACATCCTGCTTTACCGAATATGACTATTTGATAGGGTTTCTGATCCATCGAGTACTCCTTTTCTGCTTTATGCTCTTCGTATGGAATCGATTGCATCATCTGCGGTCTCCAGTAGATAATTACCGGCCTGTCGGGCCTTAAGCTCTCCGTACCGTTTTGACTTGTTCCAGTTCTGTACACGACTGAAGTATCCGACTACCCGTGTCTCACCATAGACATCCGCAGAACCACATCGCTCACATTGCTCATGAAGCCCTCTGAAACTGTGATTGCAGGCGTTGCAATAGGTGAATTCGGGAGATATGGTGACCTGTGCACTCTGTGTACGAAAGAATACTTCTTTCATCAGAAGGGCGATCGATTTTGCTGACGGCTGTTCTTCCCCGACGAACGCATGGGTGATCGCACCAGATTCGATCAGACTGTGGTATTTACTCTGCTGTACGATTCGTTCAACTAATGATACCGGAGCATCCGCCGCAAGATGGATGGAGTTGGTATAGAAGGCACTGTCCTCATCACCTTTGACTACCTGTTCAGCCTCATGCCGGTAGTAGATAAGATCTGTCTTTGCAAGTCTTCTGGCTGCACTTTCTGCCGGAGATTCTTCAAGACTGAATTTTAAATGATATTTTGCAGTGAGTTTTTTAGTTTTCAGAAACATATGGGCAACAATCCGTAAACCAAAGTCCATAGCATCTTTGTCGTCATGAAGTTCTTTTCCGGTAAGAAACTGTACTGCATCATTGACTCCGATCAGTCCAATGATATAGGTACATTTCTCAAGTTCAACATAGGGTCTTCCGTCACATGCGGTTTTCCCAAGTTGGTAGAGGGGCCTGCCTGGTTCTTTGATCATTTCGGCGATCTTTGATTTCTTTTCCAGATGTGCATGAACGGCAAGTTCCATCATGGCGTCAAGCTCTTCATAGAGACCTTCAATATCTTTTTTGTCTTTACGTGCAGCACGGTATGCTGCCTGTGGAATATTAATTGTGACATTCTGAAATCCGCAGAAGCGCATGGATTCAGGATGTTTGAGCATCCTATTGTCTTCGATGGTAGTTCTCAGGCGACAGCATGCAGAGAGGGTAACTTCGTCACGGTCAAAGATAAAGTAGGTAGATCCGTTCTTGCCGGCAAGAACGCAGGCCTCCATGTAGATACGGTATTGTACCGGGTCGGTAAAGGTCTCATCGCTGATATGAAAGTCGCATTTAGGAAACTCAAATACTCGTCCATTACGATCTCCCTCACCCCAGACTTCCAGAAGTGCTGATGCAAAATCTCTTGTTTCTTTGGTGTAGTCACCGTATGTAACAACTCTCCATCCTCTTTCTTCTGCCAATTTTGTGACTTCTTTGTCATAGACGATTCCCTTCTCCGTATCTGCAAGTTCTCTTAGAATAATATGTTCGTTCCCTTCATTGTCGGTATAACGTAGATCCATCAGCTTGTTACCATCTGGGTCAAAGTCTTCTCTCAAGACTTCTTTAACAGGGACTTTTTTATGATCGACCCACATCATATAGTCTCCGCCGGGACCGATTGCAGGTACTTCCTTCATGTAGGCAGGAACACCTGAGTGAATATTGAAATCGAGAAAGAGGGTTTGTCCTCCTCGTGAGAAAGCGTTCTGAGAGCCGTTAAAGATCATTTCCTGGGCGATCTGTTTCATTTCTCGTTTGTTCATCCCTTCAAGATAGGGGGCATAGAGAATGTTGATGTAGGCTATTCCTAATGCACCTGCATAGTTAGCCTGCATACTGGCTAGGAAAGTGTTCAAGTGGCCGGTCAGGACACTTGCACTTCTTGCCGGTTTTGATTCAGTATTCAGATTACTCAATCCCTGCAGGCCGTATTTCTTGATATATTCGATAGAGTGGGATGAACAGTAGACTCTGTGAGGATACCCCAAGTCATGCAGATGAATTGCTCCTGTATCATGAGCTCGTTTCACTTCCGGGGAGAATATGGTATCTAGGCCCCACTGTTTGAGCACCAGCTCAGCAATTCCAAGATTGACTGCCTCCGGATTGTTATTGACGATATTGCTGTTCTCTGTGGCTTTGCTGAACATAAGCTGTTCGATATACTTCTTTGGAATACGATAGATAGAGAGATCGTGGAGCTGTTCAACATGATTTCCATCAGAGAGTACATTGTTTACGAGTTCTCTGATCAATGCGGTATTAATGGTCTTGATCGAACTCTTTATCACCATGTTCTCGACTTCTTTCGCAATGCTGCCGGCAAGATCCACCGATAAGTCTGTTTCCTCGACGATCTGTCTTACGATCTCTTTTCTATCCCAGGGGGTTGTCATATTACCAGAAGTCGATTCAACAAGGAGAAGACTCGCATCAGTCAGATCCATCTCTTTTTCGAGTTCAGCACCACGTACACGGATCTTCTTTCGTGCGACTTCCCGCTGTTTCCTATATCGCTTAAATGCCGCTACGGCCAATGAGAGATCTGCTTCAGCTAGTACGATCTCGACAAGATCCTGAACATCTTCGATATGAGGGATCCTTTTCCCCTGTGCGTCGGAGCGCACATAGTATTCGGATGATGGGGTGTTCAGCTGTTTTACGACCTGATCGGTAAGATGTGCGGCTTCGAAAGAATCCATTCCCGGATCATATCCAGTTCGCTTCACAGCCAATGCTGATTTATTGATAGCCTGTTCAATCTTTGTTCGATTGAAAGGTACGATATTGCCGCTTCGCTTTTTGAATCCATCAAATTGCAGAGGCTGGTCGATCATGCTTATATCCTCCTTGGTTGCGGTAAAACACACCAATACTGTGTAATATACGTAACAAGATCAGGGTTGTGATTGTCTGGATGTATTGCAGTCATATCGCTGTCAAAGAAGCCCTGATTGCATCTTCTTCTCTTCTTGCACAGGGTATGTGCATATAAAGAGAGATCATAGATAAAATACCTATGTACACTATATATTGTGTGTATTGAAGAAGTCAAGCTATATATGGTGGTATTATGGGAATCTTGATGAAGAGATCCATACATTGTCTTTAGATAACCGGATTTATAGGATGATCTATTTTCTTCTTCGCCGAATAGAGTGAGTTTGTCCAGGTAATGGCATGGGTAGGGCATATCTCCTTACAGGCACCACACCTGATGCACTCTGCACTGGTGAGTTCGCTTACAGGATCCAGACCCATGCCGCAGACGCTCTGGCACTTTCCGCAGGAGGTACAGATATCCCTGTCGATGGTAAGATAGAAGAGTGATGCTTTGTTGCATACACCGTATAATGCTCCTAACGGGCAGATGTATTTACAGAATGGTCTGTTCTCATAGAGGGAGAGGAGGACGATTGTGACGGCGATTGATGCCTTCCAGATAAACCTCCAGCCAATGACCTGCCTAAGGCTCTCATTTTTTAAGAGCAGGGGGAATGCTGCTTCGATGGTGCCTGCAGGACATATATAGGCACAGAACCAGCTCTCTCCCAGACCTGCATCTGAGCGAACGAGAGCAGGGAGGATACAGACAAATAATAGAAAAATAATATATTTCAGATATCGTAAGGGGCTCTTGGGTATCGGGGTACCTGACGGGGTCACTATCCTCTGCTTTTTCTTGAAGGGGATCTTATAGAGAAGTTCTTGAAAGAGGCCAAAGGGACATAACCAGCCACAGGTAAACCTTCCGCTGATTGATCCGATAAGAGCTATCGTTCCCAATGAATAGAGAGATATTCGTCCTTGAAGACTTGCAAGAGTTGTCTGTAGTGCCCCAATGGGACAGGACCCTAATGCACCAGGGCATGAATAGCAGTTGAGTCCAGGGACACAGATGTGTTTTGCCCCTCCGCGATAGATTCTACCGGTAAAGAATCCCGGTATATAGCTGTTAGTTCCTATGGCCGATAGAACCTGTGTGATCTTGCGGTTGACCCCTATTAGTTTCATCTGCTTTATCCTATACCTATACAGGCGAGGCAGAGATTGATACCTTTGAGATAAATCTCAACAGCCTCTCCCCGTACAGCCCCAACGATGATGCATACAAAGGCACCCGCCATAAGAGCAAATGGTATATAGCGACGAACAGGACGTCTGTTGACATGTTTCATCATATGAAGAGTATATGGGGTAAAGACCGCTATGTATAGCAAAAAAAGATGGAGCGGCTGCATGGATATCATCAATGAGCATCCAGCTGCTGATCTTTGTGAACAAAATGCGAGATTGAGTAAGGCCGACATTGACCGTTAACTCTTATAGAGGGATTTCAAAACGTTTCCTTGTCCAAAACTGTCTATTTCTATAAGATAAGTCTCATATGAACTTGATATCGATTGAGCAGATAGCAAAGACAGTGAATGATGATCCTCTCTTTTCCGGAGTCTCTTTAGGAGTGGATGAATGTGCACGAATTGGTTTCATTGGGAAGAACGGGGCGGGAAAGTCAACTTTTCTCCGTATACTGACCGGAGCCTTGGAACCTGACGAAGGGAGCATCGCAAGGAACCATATGCTGCGATGTAGTGTATTGGAGCAAGTCCCGACGGCACCTGCACAGATGCCTGTTCAGGAGTATCTCTATCTTGATACGAGCATGCGAATAGAGATTCTCAATGCATATAAGACCTGTCTTGTTGAATATGCACATGATCATTCGCTGGAACACAGATTAGAAGATCTCACAGAACAGATGGATCAGGAGAACTGTTGGTCCATTGAACATGAGTATCGCTCAAAGCTTTCTGAATTGGGTATTGACTCGTTGGAAACTCCTATGGGGGAGTTGTCCGGGGGTATGATCAAGAAAGTCGCACTTGCCCGTGCCTTGGCAGCCAATCCGAATCTGCTTATCTTGGATGAACCCACGAACCATCTCGATATAAAGACGATCGAGTGGTTAGAGGATTACCTTTCAAACTCTACTATCGGTTTTGTCATGGTAACCCATGATCGATATTTTCTTGACGCAGTATGTACAAGTATCTTTGAACTCGATGACGGGACTATCTATATTTATGATGGGAACTATTCCACATTCCTTGAACGTCGGGTGCAGCGTTTACAGGAACAGCAGCGCTATCAGGATAAGATTGCAAATGTATTACGAACAGAACGTGAATGGCTTCTTCGTGGGGCAAAAGCTCGTACCACTAAGAATAAAGGGCGTATACAGCGGGCATATGACCTTATGGATAAACAAATCACGAGTAAGCAGCCTGATGAGCGATTCAGTTCATCTGT
>CAYYPJ010000037.1:0-2360 GCA_964473495.1 uncultured Spirochaetales bacterium | reverse complement strand
AGACTTGGCAAGAAGGTGCTTGAGCTGAAAGGTGTTGCTAAGTCCTATGGTGAAACTGAGATCATATCTCCCTTCAGTTATAGTTTTAAACGCGGGGAGCGTATTGGCATCGTAGGTCCGAATGGATCGGGGAAGACAACGTTCCTTGATCTGATTACCGGAAGGATCGAGACTACTTCCGGTACGATGGATCTGGGAATCAATACGGTGTTCGGCTATTATGATCAGTTAAGCAGACCATTAAAAGTCAATATGACGATTATTGAGTATATGGAAGAGATCGCAGAATTAGCGACGCTGGAATCTGGAGCAAGAATATCTGTAGCAAGATTCTTAGAGAGATTCAATTTTCCCACACGTATGCATCGGGTGAAGATCGCCAGATTGTCTGGTGGAGAGAGAAGACGACTCCACCTCATCAGTATTCTGATGAAGCATCCGAATTTCCTGATTCTGGATGAGCCCACCAATGATCTTGATTTGGATACGATGAGAAAACTTGAAGAGTATGTACAGACCTTCTCCGGCTGTCTGCTCGTTGTATCACATGATCGTGCGTTTCTTGATCGAACCACCGACTATCTGTTCGTCTTTGATGGTGCAGGATCGATTATCGGTGTCAGCAGCAGCTATAGTGATTATCGTGCTTATGTGAAAGAACGAGCAGAAAAGCCCGCTGTCTCTTCCGGGAAACAGAGAAAACAGGTTAGACGTGAAAAGAAAGGACTATCCTTCAAGGAAAAGAAAGAGTATACAATCATCTTTGAGCAGATTGATAAGCTTGAAGAGGAGAAAGAAGAACTTGAGAAGCTCTTCTGTGATTCAAAGACATCTCCCGATAAACTTCAAAAGTCCCAGATAAGATATAAGGAAATAGAGCCTCTGCTTGCCGCAAGGATCGCACGTTGGGAGATCCTTGCTGCGATGGATGAGAACTGATCTATCGCAGCAGGTAAACCCAAGGATGTCTAGAGCCTGTTCTATAACCTGGATTTCTTCTTTTTTCGTGCTACAGGATTTGGCTTGTTTTTTTGTCTGCTTTTACCACATATTTCTTAACCTTTTCTGCTTTTTGCTTAAGGACCTTGTTCGGCCAGCACAGCTGAGGCAAGCTGACATCCATATTATAGAGAATAAGAACTGCCTTGTTAGTGATCTCCGAGCATGTGTGTTTCTTAGGTTTTGCGGATGAAAAGAGCATTCAACCCTCTCAGCCTCGCCAAACTGGGAGCACTTCGTGTATTTTCTATACAAACTCTTCTTTTCATCCGTTCCCCAATCCAGATTTCAAGCACTACCGCGAGGAATGCGATGTAAATCACCCCGTCGATGCCTTAATCGTCGCTATGCATAGGTCTATTATAGCGTTCTTTGAAGTTCTTGAACGAGCATTCAATCATCATCCGTTGTGCATAGGTGTTGGCAACATCGATCTTGTCGACCGATCCGTCGGATATATAAGCGAAATACCCACATTGTGAGTGTTCTAGTTTCTCCTCTTTCTTGTTGACGGTAAAGACCGTAGTCTTTCTCCTCCCGTATACCTTTTTCTCAACTGCAGAGAAAAAAACGGTTGTAGTCAAAAAGAGTACCCGTTTCAAGCAGCTTCTTGCCAGCTTCCGGGAAAACAGCTTTTGCTTCCGGTTCGCCCGTTCCGGGTTGAAGCAGATGTCCGAAACAAGGTGGTTCATGGAGTTTCCACCGCGACCCTCGCGGGGAATATCAATCCTATGGATCGTGCGGATGCAATGCATATCCCGATCTTGGATATAATCCCCCGCAAGCACTATAGAAGGACAGTGCTTGCAGATTGCTTCGGTGACAAAGCTATTGCGCCTGATATCCAGCACACAGATGAAACAGCAGCTTTGCTTTAGGAGCTGTCTTATATTTGCATCGATGTAATAGTCTTTGTCCATGACGAAGATGACCTGTTTCGGATCCATACCGTTGCTCTTGAGATTGAAGACTGTGTTCCTGATCGACGTGATATCGGCAATCTTTCCCTCGAGTGTGCGGTAATACAAGGGTATGTGGGTCGTCAAGTCATAGAATGACAGCAATTCGAGTTGCTCTTTCTCCTGGCGCAGGGCTATCCAATGCTTGAAAAACCTTTTTATGAGACTTGGGGTGCTCTGGCGAAGCATCTCACTGATACAGGAACTGGATACAGGCTATATGAAGGGACTTACATGGGGGGTATCTAACTTCTCTGCTGAATACAGAAGACTGATTTGATCTATCAGAAACCAGGCCAGGGAAAGAATCTTATCGGCAAGATCTCTTTCCATGTTTTTTCGCAGAACTTGATTAAGCCCAAGTCCCTTGCCCAGCGTTTCTAAGACCAATGAGGGATTAAT
>CAYYPJ010000036.1:6595-16368 GCA_964473495.1 uncultured Spirochaetales bacterium | reverse complement strand
TATTACGTTTTTTAGAGGATTATATGGGTGGACCGAAAGCAGAGCTCATTTGTGAGCTTTAAGACCAATCCCCTCCCGGTGAGACTCTTGTCGTCGCACTGCAACATATGGCTGCAATCTTTGTTGGGATCGTTACGCCGGCTATTGTGTTCTCCGGGGTACTTGAAGTTGATCAGACCGTGATGAGGTATCTGGTATCGCTACGTTCATTCAGTGCAGGAAGATTGGTCCTGTCGGTTCAGGGCTTCTCTCTATTCAGGGAACAAGTTTTACTTTTCTTGCAACGATCATTGGTATTGGATTCTATGTGAAGAGTGATGGTGGTACACAGAAACAGATGATAGCTTCCATCTTTGGTACGGTCATAATCTGCTCTAGCGTTGAGATCGTCTTTAGTAGATTCGTCCCATTCTTGAAAAGGATTATAACTCCACTGGTAAGTGGTGTTGTAGTTCTCTTGATCGGCTTTAATCTCATAAAAGTAGGGATCACCGATGTCGGCTGCGGTGCATGACTACTTGCAAATAAGCCTGAATTCTTTGGTTCTTGGGATGATGGTTGGCTACATCATTGCAGCCCTGCAGGGTAAAATTGACTTTAGCACTATGAGAAACTTGGGAATTATAACTGTGCCAATTCCCTTTAAATATGGATTCGCTATTGCCTGGTCGTATGTTGTCCCTATGGCTCTTCTCTATCTGATCACGACAGTAGAGACTATTGGCGACTTGACAGCGACGAGTATGATTTCTGCACAGCCTGTTGAGGGAGAACTGTATGTGAAACGAATTTCCGGCAGTATCCTTGGTGATGGTATTAACTCTACGATTGCCGGACTGTTTGTGATCTTTGGGTTATTCCCCATTGTCGGAGGTATCTTCAGTATCATACCACATCCGGTGATAGGCGGGGCTATGATCGTCATGGCAGGTACCATAGCTGCCAGCGGTATAAGGATTATCGCGACAAGTACTATAAACAGACGTGATGTTCTGATCATTGCTATAAGTCTTGGCCTCGGAATGGAGTTGTGCTTGTACCTCAGGTGCTGAATTCTTTTAGCAGCATGTTCAGCAGTCCCATCACTACTGGTGGTCTTTCCGCGATCCTGCTGAATATTGTGTTACCAAGAAATCTTTCATCTCGAAAGATCACAAAGGATCCTGCAAAGGATATAAGGGGACAGGAAGAAGCGTAATATATCTTTCCTTGAATCGAGTAGGAGGATGAGCCTTACTGGCTCATCCTCCTACTCGATTATCTCCTTGTGTCAGCGGATTGTTCCCGGACGAATCTGCAAAGCATTCAAGGCACCGCACTCCTGACCTTTATAGACAGCTTCTTTGACCGTCCCCCCCTTTTGTATGACCGATACGAAACCTGCGGTGAAGGCATCTCCCGAACCTATGGTGTTCAGCGGGACAATATGTTTTACCGGTGATTGATGGACTACTCCGTCTTCGACATAGAGTGTCGGTCTGCTCCCATGAGTGAGTACACATGCTGAACCATGGGTCTTGAATATCTCAAGCATCTTATGTCGAACACGATCAGTGATCTCTTCGTTGTCTTCATGTTCTTTTATCGGTAGTTCCGGCATGAATGTGCCGGTGAATTCATAAAAATTCGGGTTGATGTAATCCGGATGATATTGCATAGAGTCTAAAAGGGCCTTTCCGCGAATGTCGAGTACGACTTGCTTGTTCAATGCTTTTGCCTCTTTCACCATATCAGGATAGAGTTTATCAGAGTAACCGGGTGCCATCGATCCTGAGATGATTAGTGTATCAATGGAAGGAATAAGTTCTTTGAATCGCCGCATGAGTTGTTCTTCCGCATCACACGAGACGGCAAAGGGTTCTTCTACGATCTCGGTTGTCGTGTGAGCAGCTTTGTTGACGATGGTATAACAGGTCCTGATAGAACTTTTAGTCTCGATCCATGCAATAGTAAGATGAGCCTTACGATTTTCTTCGAGGTAGAGATCTCTATATGGACCTCCAACGTGTGTAAGATGAACTGCCTGACATCCCAACTGGGTAAGGACCCTCGCAGTGTTCAGTCCTTTACCTGCAACATCATAGTAATATTCATCACTACGCATGACTTCGTTTTCCCAAAGATGGGGTACCACGAAAGTCCGTTGAAAGGTTGGATTAAGGCAGACAGCCAGACTCTTTTGCATCGTTCACTCCTTGTGTGCAGACCGTATAGTATACTGCATACTATCATAGTAAAGTTGTCTTGGTATGAAAAATACCGTAAGGAGTTCTTAGTCTGTGATACTGAAATCAATAGTGATTTGTTTATCCGCTAAGACAAGTTGTCGATAGATGACCCCTGTCTGGTTGAACAGCAGTTTTGATGCTTTGACGACGTCGGTATCGGCATATTTGTCTGAAAGATATATGACTTCTCTGATTCCTGACTGTATGATCGCTTTTGCACACTCGTTGCAGGGAAAGAGCGCCACATAGATAGAGCAGTCAGTCAGATCTCTAGAGATGCTGTTTAAGATGGCATTGAGTTCTGCATGGCAGACATACGGATATTTTGTCTCTAAGAAAGTTCCCTCTCGATCCCATGGCAGGATGTCATCATCGCAGCCGCTCGGGAAACCATTGTATCCGACTCCGACGATCTTCTTTTTCTTATTTACTATGCAGGCACCTACTTGGGTAGAAGGATCCTTACTGCGTTTTGATGAGAGGATAGCTACTCCCATAAAATATTCATCCCATCCAATATAATCTGTTCGTTTAGGGATCCCCATATCAGTCTCCTGTTCTTTTCAAGAGCATATCATGGCCGGCAGTGAAATACAACGTCCTTATTGCTGAAATGAAGAAGCCGTCACAGTATCTATGCTGTGACGGCTTCTGTTCTATGTAAATCTGCCAGATCAAAGACCTGAGCAGAGTGGTGCTGAATTACCCTGCAAGTGTAGGCACGATTGATAGTAATACACCAGCTGCTACCGCAGAACCAAGGACACCAGCCACATTTGGTCCCATAGCATGCATTAGCAGGAAATTATGCGGGTTCGCTTCCTGGCCGACCTTATTGACAACTCGTGCAGCCATAGGTACGGCAGATACACCGGCAGCACCGATCAACGGATTGATCGGGTGTTTCTTTGAAAACTTGTTCATCAGCTTTGCAAGGACAATTCCTGTTGCGGTTCCAATAGTGAAGGCAATCAGTCCCAAAATGAGAATCCCAAGAGTTTCTGGTTTCAGGAACTTATCAGCCTGCATCTTTGAACCAACTGCAAGACCCAGGAAGATCGTCACAATGTTCATCAAAGAGTTCTGCATTGTATCTGAGAGCCTGTTTACGACGCCACACTCTTTTGCGAGGTTACCGAACATCAGAGACCCAATAAGCGGTGTAGCTGAAGGCAGTAATAGAATACAAATAGCAAGTACCGCAATAGGAAATAATATCTTCTCAAGCTGGCTGACCGGTTTGAGCTGTTCCATCTTGATCATTCGCTCTTCTTTTGTAGTCAAAGCTCTCATAATCGGTGGCTGAATGATTGGTACCAATGCCATATAGGAGTATGCAGCGACGGCGATAGGTCCTAAGAGCTCTGGTGATAATCGACTGGTCACATATATCGCCGTAGGACCATCAGCTCCTCCGATGATACCTATTGAAGCTGCATCAAAGAGGTCAAAGTTGATAAAAGAAAAATAATTCAGTGCAAGTGCCCCAAGAAGGGCACAGAAAATACCAAACTGTGCTGCTGCACCTAACAGGAGGGTCTTCGGGTTCGCGATAAGAGGGCCGAAGTCTGTCATCGCCCCGATTCCCATAAAGATCAATAGCGGGAACAACCCAGTCTCAATTCCCACATGATACATAATACCGATAAATCCATTTGCTTCAAAGTTTGCAATCTCAGCCAATGGTATATTAGACAGGATGGCACCAAAACCGATAGGAACGAGTAGAAGCGGTTCAAAACCCTTTTTGATTGCAAGGTAGAGGAGTACACCCCCTACAATGATCATAATGATCTGACCCCAAGTGATGTTCATTAGGCCGGTGGACATCCAGAATTCTTTTAATGCATATCCAAGGTTCATATAATCTCCTTTACCCGATAACCACCAGGACATCTCCGGCTTTCATTTGGTCACCTTGAGATATTCTGATCTCGCTAATGGTTCCGGCACATGGAGCAAAGATCTCAGTCTCCATTTTCATAGCCTCCATCACTAATAGAAGTTCGCCATCCGCAATTTCTTCTCCGACTTGTCGTTCGATTCTCAGAATGAGACCCGGCATTGGGGCTTTGATCTCCGTTTTCTGTCCTGCAGGTATAGCCGGGGCTGCTGACACAGCTGCATCGATACCATCTTTCAGCATGATATCATAGGATATACCATTAACAATAGCCTTATCTCCCTCAAGCTTGACCGTATAGGGCTTGTTGTTGACGGTGACAGTGTATCCTGCTGGAGCTGAACCGGAAGTTGTCTCTTTAGATGCCTGTGCGTTCTTATCGATTTTACGCACACCGATCCTTGCTTCGCCATTGAGGTACAAAATACCTTTTTCTTTACAAGTTGCTGCAATGAAGATGTTCTCATCAGTTACGGGAAGATGTGCTTTCTCTAGCAGAGCCGTAGCGACTTTGATACCTTTCGTAGGATCTTTATCATTGATATCAACGACAAGTTTGTCAGTAGCATCAAGTTTAAGCTGTTCTGAAGCGATCTTTACGATTTCAGGATCAGGAGCAATTGGAGTTTTCCCAAAGTACCCAAGGACCATTTTTCCGTATCCTGCAGCGATCTTCTTCCAAGGTCCAAACATAACATTGTTAAAGGCCTGCTGGAAGTAAAATTGTGATACCGGTGTTACGGATGTTCCAAAACCGCCATGTTCAATAACGTTACCCATAGCCATAGTGATCTCATGGTATTTATCCATCATACCGTTGTCTCTAAGCATCTGGGTGTTTGCTGTAAGTGCCCCGCCGGGGAGGGGTGAGAAGGGAATGAGCGGGTTGACCATAGTTGCCTCCGGCGGGAGGAAGTAGTCAGACATACATTCTTTGAAGACTTCTTCAGCTTCCATGATCTTATCGATGTCGACTCCCAGATCGTAATCAGTATTACGCAGTGCATGCCACATGGTGATCAAGTCAGGTTGACAAGTACCACCTGATACAGGAGAGAGGGAAAGATCTATCTGATTTGCCCCGGCTTCGAGAGCAGACATGTATTGCTGGATTGAAATGCCGGCTGTCTCATGTGTGTGAAATACAAGATCCACATCCTTACCCAACAGTTTTCGGGCACGTTTGATCGTCTCATAGACGACTCTCGGGGTTGAGGTACCGGAAGCATCCTTGAAACATACTGAATCATACGGAATTCCCGCATCAAGGATCTTTTCCAATACTCCCACGTAGAAATCGGGATTATGTGCACCTGATGCTCCCGGCGGCAGTGCCATCATGGTTACAACGACCTCGTGTCGAAGACCTGCATCATGAATGCACTGACCTGAATAGATCAGGTTATTGACGTCGTTAAGAGCGTCAAAATTTCTAATTGTCGAAACACCATGTTTCTTGAACATCTTTGCATGTAGATTGATAATATCTCTTGGCTGTGAATCAAGACCTACGACATTCACTCCTCGTGAAAGAGTCTGTAGATTTGCATCAGGGCCTGTGGCCTTCCTGAATTGATCCATCATCTCAAAAGCGTCTTCATTCGAATAGAAGTAGAGAGACTGAAACCGGGCGCCTCCTCCAACTTCAAAATGTTTGATACCGGCAGCTGAAGCTGCTTCTACAGCAGGCATAAAGTCTTTTGTGAAGACTCTGGCCCCATAGACGGACTGGAACCCGTCTCGGAATGCTGTTACCATAAAATTTACACGTTTTTTCATGAAAGCTCCTTGATCTTATTAACGTTTGCGTTGGCAGCAGCAGCAATCACTGCGGCAATCTCAGCATCTGCTGATCCGCCAACAATTCGTGATACAGCGGCTTTTACAGGGACTTCTTTTCCCGGGAAGTACTTGTGGACGACTGCAGAAAGAATCTTCGTTACGATGACTAAGATTACGAGGAAACTGAATACAACAGTCATTCCTGTTACCATAAGCAATAAACCTTGTTCCATTAACGACACTGTGTGCTCCTTGCGATATATAGTCACGTCATAGTATACTGAAAATTTCGGGGTAGATACAATTCAGTCTATAAACGCAAAATCGCTCAAAATAACTATATAGATAATGTATCAACCTTTCAAGACATATCATTTCGCTTTATGCATGGAAAAACTATATCAAGATCGTTTGTATAAAAGATCAACGAGATAAGCATTTATCCTGTTTTTTCTTCAAACTCGCAGTATAATAATAGTGTATTGTTGACTATTCCATCTTTTAGTTTTACCGTTCACGCATGGTTAAGCATTTAAGAGAATCTCGGAAGGTCATGATTACCGGTTTGGTGAATTCCGGGAAGACGCAAATATTCAACAATTTGACCGGAAATTATGGGATTGTTGCTAATTATCCTATGACTACCATTGAACAGGCTGAAAGCAGTTTAATATTTCGAAATATTCTATGGCAGATTATTGATACTCCCGGACTGAATACCCTACAGGCAGAATCGTCTGAAGCACTGTTGTTTAGAAGATCACTTATCATTGAAAAGCCGGACATTATCCTGCAGTGTATTGATGCGAATAGATTACGTCAGTCTTTGCGGCTGACTGCGGAACTGCTGGAGTTGGGGCTTCCGCTGGTTTTAAGCCTGAATGTGATCGATGAGACTGCCAAGAAAGGGGTGCAGATAGATTCTGATATGCTTTCACGTATATTGGGGATCCCTGTCATCGAGACTGTTGCTAGTGAGGGATTGGGGATGTATGATCTCAAGGAGGCTTTTCTTCATGCCTCTATATCTCGTGCCCCCTTTGTCTATACCGATGATATACAGGATGCTGTTTCACATTTGGAAGGACTTCTTCCTGAATCTATGCTGTATCGGCATAAGGTGGCGATCCTGACCCTTATTGATGATCCGCAGCTTGTGATGATCGAATTCGGGGATGACAGCACAGCATACAAACTTTCGGCGGAGCAGATACAGACACTGCAAAGAGCCCGAAGTCATCTGATAAACTCCTGCAAGGGTAATGTTGCGATTAGGATGTCTCGCCAGTTAGCTCAATGGACCGATGCAGTCTATGATAAAGTTGTTACAAAACATACGGTGCACACAAAGTCCGATCTTGCTTCTAAGTTGGCATATTATAGTCGTCATCCGGTCTATGGAATCTTCTTTATCTGTCTGTTTTTAGGTGTTTCCTATGTGGCTGTTGTAAAATTTGCAGGTTGGATTGCCGGATTGATGGAGGGATATATCACTGATCCGATCGTCATGTACCTATCAGGGATAATAACTCATCCACTACTGAAAGAGTTTCTTATTGGCGATTATGGTATTCTGACTCTTGGCTTGTTTAATGCGATCTGTACAGTTTTACCCATCTTATCAGTTTTCTTCTTTCTCTTTGGTATTCTGGAAGATGTCGGGTATTTGCCGAACCTTTCAGTACTACTTCGTCGGTCATTCACAAAGATAGGGCTCTCAGGTAGGGCTGTTATGCCTATCGTCCTGGGCTTCGGCTGTAAGACTATGGCAACATTGACTACAAGAAGTCTGAGTTCAAGAAAAGAGCGACTCATTTCAATCTATCTTATAGCTTTTGCTATACCATGTTCGGCTCAGTTGGCCTTGAATATAGCAATCTTGGGAAGAGCAGGCATTGTCGCTCTTATCATATCGATCCTATTCCTTGTTAGTGTAGAGATCATTGCAGGAAAGATATTGAATGCGATAATAAAAGATGATGGTAACCGTTTTTTCATTCAAGAACTTCCGCCGTTTCGTGCACCGGTGATCAAAGCTGTCTTAAAGAAGACGAATTATCGATTGCTCTGGTTCTTAAAAGAGGCTATTCCTGTTTTTATGATTGCTGCTGCAGCTATATTCTTTATTGACAAGATTGGGTTTCTCGACTTGATCAAACAATTCTTACGTCCAATTGTGGTTGATTTGCTTGGACTGCCGATTGAAATGGTTGAGGCTTTGATACTTTTGATCGCACGTGAAGAAGCTGCGGCAGGGCTTATCCTTCGGCTTTCTGATATGGGGATGCTCAATACGGTGCAGAGTATTATTGCCGTGGTTGTCACGACGATGTTTATTCCCTGTTTTGCTAATGTTGTGGCGATGTTCAAAGAAGCTGGAGTAAAAGCTGGTATACTGATGCTGCTGGGGATCAATATCTCAACAATAGTATTAGCCGGTATGCTTAATTGGCTGCTGCTGGCAATTCAACGGATACTATAGGGGAAAACGATGAGTACTAAAGAACCAAAGATACAGGATGAGTATATTGAAGCTGTCTGGATACTTCGCGAGCGCGGGACACACCAACTTACCGCATTGCAAGAGTACTGCGGGGAAGCCTATGACCAGGAGATCACAGATCAGTTACTCGAAGAGGGGCTTATCGATGTTGATTCTGGAACTGGAAAGATTGTCTTTACTGAGTCAGGAGAACAGCGAGGGCGAAAGTTGATCAGAGCACACCGACTTGCTGAGAGACTCCTCTATGATGTATTGGGAATAGA
Organism: uncultured Spirochaetales bacterium; assembly: GCA_964473495.1. Lineage (GTDB taxonomy): Bacteria > Spirochaetota > Spirochaetia > CAKZLE01 > CAKZLE01 > JAIPFY01. The sequence goes on along the minus strand of CAYYPJ010000036.1, from coordinate 7,689 downwards.
AGATTATGAACTTGCTGCCTGTGAGTTTGAACACATTATGGATACAGATCTTATCGATAGTATCTGTACCCTGTTAGGACATCCTAGAAGATGTCCGGACGGACTTCCCATTCCGAAAGGAGCCTGCTGCAGGGCAGAGCGAAAGACGATACGAAGTCCTTCTGTGTCAGTCCTGGAATTGAAACCAGAAGAAAGCGGAAGAGTCATTGCTGTGAATGCCGAGAGTGATCATCAGCTGCATATCCTTGACCTGCTTCAGATTCGTCCCGGTACGATTGTACGTCTTCATCAGCGATACCCATCGATCGTGATAGAGTGTGATGGTTCGAATATTGCTATAGATGAGGAGATCGCATCCTGCATCCATGTCTGGAAGTTGAATAAATCTGATGCATCTGATCTCATAAGAAAGCGTCATATTCCTCACGGTAGAGGTGATGGACGCGGTAAGAGGAAACGGGGATATGATTGCGGTTCCGGTGGACTTCATGGGGAAAGACCCTCTGGACGCGGGAGAGACTGGCGATTCTGGGAGTCCCGAAAGACAGATGATTCAAAAAAGTGATTCCCTTATGAGGATCAAAAAAAGGAGTGGTATCTGTGCGCAGAAAGGATTATAGAGATATAACCGGGTACGCACTGCTCTATCAATATCCCAATATGGCAACATCACTCTTGGTTCGTGTTCAGCGTTCGGTCCTGCATGCTGAAAGATTTCACAGAGGATATTGGTCACCTGAGTATCATGCCTTACAAGTCCCTTTTGCAAAAGGGCAGGAGAGTATAGAGCTTGTTCAACTGTACTATCAGGAGTTATTGCTTCGGCTTGCAGATGCCGGTACGCATCATCAGAACAAACGTGTTATACAGGCTGTCGGTCAGTGTCTGCATCTACTACAGGATCTTGCTGATCATACAGATCTGATCTCTTTTGATAAGGAGTATCTTGTAACGGCCATCCCTGATATCGTCTGTGGTAAAACACTTAGTAACGCGATCACTCTCTCTGCAGCACCTGCACATACATGGATGCATAAAGAAAAAGATACTCTATCATTGCCGAAAGAGCGAAATGATGATGAACGTGCCGGTAT
>CAYYPJ010000036.1:0-6585 GCA_964473495.1 uncultured Spirochaetales bacterium | reverse complement strand
TTTCTATCTCATTCCTTGTACAACACCGAAATATGATTGATAGACTGCTGTTTTCTCAGATAGACAAATGACTATATAGTTCTTGTGTAATCATAAGAACTGTATCATAATATAATGAAATACTAAGTAAAAAAGGTTGGTTGCGATGAAAAGATTATTAGCAATAGCATGTTTAATTCTTCTACTGGTACCGGTTGCGGTATTTGCTACAGGACAATCGGAAGAGAAAGCCACGGTTTCTTCTGATGAGCCGTTCAAAGTCGCTTTTATCTATATTGGACCTCCGGGAGATCTCGGTTGGACATATATGCATGATGTGGGTCGGCTGCAGATGGAGAAAACTTTAGGTTCTGCTATTGAGACTACCTATGTCGAAAGTGTTGGAGAGGGTCCGGATAGTGCCAGGATCATGGGACAGTATGCTCGAAAAGGGTATGACATGATCTTTGCGACATCATTCGGGTATATGGACTATGCACTAGAGGCTGCACTCGATAATCCTGATGTATTGTTTGAGCACTGTTCAGGATTTAAGACAGCAGATAATATGGCAACTTATTTTGGTCGAATGTATCAGCCTCGATACCTCTCAGGTATGGTAGCCGGTTCTATGACTAAGACAAACACGATTGGTTTTGTTGCTGCATTCCCGATTCCTGAAGTTGTTCGAGGGATCAATGCTTTTACTCTTGGGGCACAACAGGTTAACCCTGATGTTGAGGTGAAGGTTGTCTGGACAAATTCATGGTATGATCCGGTAAAAGAGCGTGAGGCTGCTATAGCATTACTTGACTCAGGTGTTGATGTCCTGGCTCAGCATCAGGATACGACAGAACCGCCGAAAGCTGCGAAAGAACGTGGTGCCTACAGCATTGGATATAATGCTGATATGAGTAAGTTCGTTGGTGATTCAGTTCTCTGTTCCCCTATGTGGAATTGGGGTACATACTACACAGAGACAGTTAAAGCTGCTATGGACGGTAGCTGGAAATCACATCAGTATTGGGGCGGTCTTGCTGAGCATACTGTCAAACTCTCTAATTTGAGTCCTCTAGTTCCTGAGAGTGTTGCTTTAGTTGTAGCAGATAAGCAGAAAGTAATCGAATCAGGTACTTGGGATGTGTTTACTGGACCAATCTATGATCAGTCTGGTACTGTAGTCGTAAAAGACGGTGAAGTAATGAGTGACAGTGATATGCTTTCAATGAACTTTTTTGTGAAGGGCATTGTCGGTAGTATTAAGTAACAGAAATAATCATTTACAAATGAATCGTACGGGCGGACGTAGGTCCGCCTGTCTTGTGTAAAAAATTCAATACATTGTGAGAAACATCAGATGGAAAAACGTTTAGATACTACACTCCTGAAGATGGAGGGAATAACGAAACGGTTCCCAGGCGTGATTGCTAATGATCAGGTAGATCTCGAGCTGCATTCTGGAGAAGTCTTGGCTTTACTGGGAGAGAACGGTGCCGGGAAGAGCACGCTCATGAATATTCTGGTGGGACTCTATCGTCCGGATAAAGGTGTGATCTTCATCAATGGAGAAAGAGCCTCAATCCATTCCCCCCAAGATTCTATGCGTCTCGGTATAGGAATGATTCATCAGGAATTCATGCTTGTTCAAACCATGACAGTAGCAGAGAATATTATTCTGGGTATGGAAGAGATCCCTTTTTCCCTTCCTATGGCGGAGATCAAACAAAATATTGGGGCTTTATCGGACCGATATGGGCTGAAAGTTGATCCCGACAGATATATCTATGAATTGAGTGTTGGGGAACAACAACGGGTAGAAATACTAAAACTTGTCTATCGGGGTGCTAAAGTACTTATACTTGATGAACCTACTGCGGTACTTACTCCCCAGGAGTCACGGGACCTCAATGAGATTATAAAGACGATGCTCGCAGAGGGGAAATCTGCGATCTTTATCACGCATAAGATGGATGAAGTCTTGTTATTCTCTCATCGTGTACAGGTGCTTCGTCAGGGAAAGACCGTTGCTACCTGCAAGACTGCAGGTACGACACCAAAGGACCTTGCAACGATGATGGTCGGCCGTGAAGTCTTGTTCCATCTTGATAAGGGATCCTTTCAACCGGGGAAAGACAAACTGGTGCTGGAACAGATCACTGTGCATGATATGACCGGTCGAGCTCTTCTGAAAGATATAAATTTTGTGATTCGTGAGGGGGAAATCCTTGGGGTTGCCGGTGTTGCCGGAAATGGCCAGCAGGAGCTTACCGAGGTGATTACAGGATTACGACAGGCCTCAACAGGAAAGATCATTCTTGATGGGAAAGATATGACAAACAATCAACCTATTCAATTTATTCGTGCAGGTATGAGTCATATACCTGCGGATAGAGGGGCTATGGGAATTATCGGGGATATGAGTGTTGCTGATAATCTGGTGATGAAACGGTATCGTAACGAACCGATCACTAGTAAACATGGTGTAATGCATATTGATAAGATACTTGTGTTTGCAAAGAAGATGATCTCGTACTTCAAGATAGTGACCCCGCAGTCGGAGACCATGGTTAAATTCCTCTCTGGAGGAAATATACAAAAGACTATTCTTGCTCGTGAGATTGACTCTTGCGGTGGAATACTCATTGCGGTCTATCCATCCCGAGGACTTGATGTGGGAGCTGCAGAAGCAGTACGGAAGAATATTATAGCCCAGAGGGATAAGCAGGCCGCAGTTTTGCTTGTTTCTGAAGAATTAGATGAGCTGCTGTCAGTAGCCGATAAGATTGCCGTCATGTTTGAGGGACGGATCATGGGTATTGTGGATGTCGACGGTACCAGTAAAGAACAACTTGGATTGATGATGTCAGGTATGAAGGGGGGCAGGGCATGAGGATTGTACTGGAAAAACGTGATACCCGTTCTCGTACCATAACGGTACTTGTGCCGTTCATATCTTTCTTTATCTCATTGGCATTGGGTGCGATCGTCCTGGGAATTTCTGGGGTAAATCCTCTTATGACTTATTCTTATATGTTCCAAGGTGCTTTTGGGACTTGGATTGATTTCACGGAAACATTAGTTAAAGCATCACCTTTGATTCTGACAGGTCTTGGAGTCGCTTTGGCTTTTCGCTTGAGATTCTGGAACATCGGGGCTGAGGGACAGTTTGTCTGGGGTGCGATTGGTACCACATGGGTGATCGTTTTTTGGAAGTTTGTCCCGCTCTCATTGCTTCTTCCCGTCGGCTTGGTCATGGGAATGGTTGCCGGGTCTATATGGGCCGGTATACCGGCAATCTTAAAAGCTCACTGGGCTGTTGATGAGACATTGACCACCTTGATGCTGAACTATGTGGCGATCCTCACTGCTGAATACCTCTATTACGGACCGTGGCGAGATCCTGACGGTTTTGGTTTCCCCGGAACAGCACAATTTGCACCGGAAGCATGGCTGTCGCGATTTTCAGGTCGTGCCCATTACGGTTTTTTTATTGCTCTTGTGCTTGCAGTGCTCCTCTGGTTCTTAATCTCAAAGACTCGATGGGGTTTTGAGATCAAGATGATTGGTAAGAACCCGAAAGCTGCACGTTGCCTCGGTGTCCGTATTGAACGAAACATTATCATTACATTGCTGATATCCGGAGCACTTGCCGGCTTGGCCGGAGCTTGTGAAGTTACCGGCATCTCTCATCGTCTCCAAAAGGGGATTAATATGGGCTACGGGTTTACAGCGATCATTATAGCATGGATGGCGCAACTTAATCCTATCGCATGTGTTTTTGTGGCTATACTTATGGCAGGACTGCTTGTCGGAGGAGACCAGATACAGATGATGGTTGGGCTTCCTGCCTCGATGGGGTTAGTTATTCAGGGTCTGTTGCTGTTTCCCCTATTAGCAGGTTCAGTGTTTACTGAATATCGTCTGCGAATAGTACATGTTGTGGAGGAATGATATGCAGTTGATAACGACATTACTCACTGTGACTTTAAGTGCAGGTACCTCACTGCTCTATGCGACTATCGGGGAGACTTTTACTGAAAGGTCAGGGATTTTGAACCTTGGGGTAGAGGGGATGATGATGATGGGGGCATTATCAGCATTTGCTGTCTCATTCAATACTGGGAGTTTGTTTCTTGCTCTGATTACAGCCGCTCTTGTCGGAGGGGCTCTTGCATTGATTCATGCTTTTATCTCAATAACGATGCGTGCAAACCAGGTGGTAAGCGGTCTTAGTGTGACTATCTTTGGAACCGGGCTTGCAAGTTATCTTGGTCAGAGACTTGGTCCTGAGTCAAATGGCTGTAATCTCGCTGGTATGACAGCTGCCAGTTTCCCTGATCTGAACCTGCCTCTTCTCGGGAAGATTCCCATCTTAGCCGCTTTCTTCAATCAGGATATCATAACATATATGCTTTTTATTATCATTCCGTTATCTTGGTTCTATCTTTTTAAGACTAAGCATGGACTGACTTTGCGGTCTGTAGGAGAGAATCCGCAGACAGCAGCGGCTATGGGGATCAATGTCTCAAAGATACGTTATATCTATACGATCATTGGTGGAATGCTGGTAGGGCTTGGCGGTGCACACTTGACGTTGGCATATACTCCAGGCTGGTCCGAGAATGTGACTGGCGGGCGTGGTTGGATCGTAATAGCTTTAGTTATCTTTGCCGGGTGGAATCCTGCGAGAGCTGTCTTCGGGGCTATCCTGTTTGGTGGAATTAATGCCATACAGTTCAGATTGCAGGCTGCCGGTACAGTGATCCCTGCATCTTTCCTGAATATGGCTCCTTATATAGCTACCATCGTAGTATTAGTTATCATGACGATCATGGGAAAAAAGAAGCGAGGCAAGTTCTCTGCACCTGCAGCATTAGGTACGGCTTTCTCGATAGAAGACAAATAGGATATATCATGGTTCTGTTAGTAGCCACTCATGAAGGGGCATGGATCGAAACCAATGGAAAGTCATGAAAATGATTGGGAGAGTACAAGAGAAATATCCTGCAGCAGCGAAACTCTATGAGGTAGAGATCATTCCTGAAAAAGGGGAAGCGGTTTCAGCCCCTACAGTATAGGCCATAAAGCTTACGTAGAGGGAAAAGGCACTCAAGAGTGAATCAGAACAGCAGGCCATGAGTTCTTATATATTCAGGACAGACTGGGTTGATCTTTCTGATAAAAGGATATGGGATATCTATATCATGCTTGGGGTCATTGAATACTCCCGGCTTACAAGAAAATCGTATCTTGGGCTGCGGCCTGATTTCCATCAGAAAGACAAGAGCGTTAATACTCATATGTGTATAGCAGTTCTTGCGTATCACATACTTCATATCATTGAATACAAACTCAGTATGCATACCATGATCACCGTATCTTTTCGTGAGAAAACAGAGGGAGACGAGTTCAGACAGCAAGTCATACGAACCTGTACCAAACCAGAGGCAGCACACAGGAGAATCTACAATATGTTTGGATTAAAAGGAACTCTGAGCAGAGTTTCCTGTCTTAGCTCATACTGTAGTGACCATAAATAATACTAATTATCATTGTTGTATCTACTTAACTTTTATATTGACGAAGTTTGGTCAAGAACTGCTGCACGATTCCTTTATGGGTGTTTACGGTAACACGTACTTTTGGTTCTTCGGTGAATCCTAAGGCTGTATGAAAGGTCTCCTCATCCATGTGCATCTTTAACTGTGCAATATGCTCTAGAGCCATATGCCGTTTTCTTGCAACAATATGAGCGGCACGACGTTCCTTCAGTTCAATGGAATTAGGTTTCGAAAGAGTTCTTTTAAGGATTTCTCAAGCAGATCATCAATATCTTCAAGGAATGTTCCCCTCTTTATATAGAATGCGAGGATATAAGAGGTGGCCATCATAACGATCATTCCATTGAAGGCATTATCTACTGTATCTTGGTACATATTCCAACGCCAGTTAAAGAGGAACTGCTGATTTGCCTTTTCTAAAAACATACGTAAGAGCCCGAAGACACCGATAAAGATAATACTGAGTTGAGGTATTGATACGGCTTTGTTAAAAACTTGTGATATCTCTGAAACAATGATGATCATGAAGGTGATCAGGATCTCTGAAAGACAGATGAGTAGAGTCGTTGATCGAAATGCACGAGTGGAGGTACGTGTCTTACGATCTTATAAGTCAGATTTTCTTCGATCACGATAAATTTCTTAAGTATAGGCTCTCGTTGGGCTCTATTGCGGTGGCTGTCTGCAGGGATAAGGATCTTGTCTTTGACTTGCTTGGTAAAGATCTTTGATACTTCCTGCTGCAGGTGGTTGTTTGCATGAGAGAATGCACAAAGAACATTATAACGTTCTCTTTGCTGACTTATTTCAATCAGTTCTGTATAGTCCTGATCCATCTCTTGGATTGAATCAAGAAAGGGAGCAACTACTTGTGCAGATTCAAGGCTATCATCAAATTTATTGATCATGCTTTCTATAAGTTTCTGAATATCAAATGGTTTCATTAATTCAATCATATATGAGAAGCTTAGCTGATACAATATTGAGAAGAGAAAGGCTTTTGATATCTCTTTTGCAAACCTTTCTGCACTGTGATACAATATAT
>CAYYPJ010000035.1:0-16707 GCA_964473495.1 uncultured Spirochaetales bacterium | reverse complement strand
ATTCCAAAGAAATAATTAAAGAAAGATTAAAAAATGATCACCAACAGATTTTTTCGATTTCCCAAAGAGAAACTGTTTTTAATCAACTAGCAACAGATATATATCCCGTTAATAAACTCAATACCATTTTCTCAGTGGAGTGTTTAAATCATGATAAAGAGTTTCATACACCTTTCCTGACGGTAGTTGGTAGTAATTATGCAGGATTAGATTTTCGTGTTACCGATGCTTACTCCTATATTTCGGAGGATCTCGAGGTGTATAATGGAAACAAGTTCCCCTTTACATCAGGATTAGAAAAACTAGCGAAAACAAACGATGAAAACTGTATGCAAGATGCTTTTGATGAAATAGTTACAATCCTAAGAAAACTAGATATTGATATTACTCGCATGGAGTTTAAACGTAATGAAATGAATATGCTGCCTACGAAAAGACCCCCTCATATATTTGAATTTATTTATAGCCTTGATGAAAAACGAACTATCTCAACTGAAATCAATTCCTACCATAAAGATATTCATGGTAGAGAAGTACAATTTGATTTCATCGAAGAGTCTCTTGGAACCCAACGCACAGCTTGTTTACTGGGTATTGTTCTTTCAGCCTTAAAGAAGGGACATGTTTTAGTAGTCGATGAATTGGGAAATTCACTCCATCCCTTTCTATTTGCAGAAATAGTCAGAATGTTCAAGGATAAGCGTTACAATAAAACTGGTGCTCAACTCATTTTTTCAACGCATAATACAGATGTTATGGACCAAGGAATGATGCGTGTCTCTGAAATAGGAATTATAAACAAAACTCTGAAAAAGGGAACCACACTTTCCCGTATATCAGATTTCGAAGGGGTGAGAAACGTTACTAGATTCAGGAAACAATATCTTGATGGTAATTTTTCCGGCATCCCTTTTTCTTATATTTAAACTTTGGAGCTTTTCTTAATGCAGAAACAAAATAAAATTATCCTAGTCATTTGCGAAGGGAATTCAGAAAGGGCTTATCTTCAGGAACTGAATCGATACTTAAACGAATCAAATATTTCTCTGCATTTTCAGCCTTACCCATCAAATGGTGGACAATATAAAATGGTGGTTAGTCAATACAGGAGAATTAGAAAAGCAAATCCCAGATCAGAAATAGATATTTGGGTGGATTTGGATCGTTATAAGCGTAATGATGCCAGGGATATGGACAATTATCAAAATAAACCTTTAGGAATCCCGGATTTCTTGTTTTCACACATGAATTTTGAAGATTTTCTTGTTATGCATCTTGAATCAAGTAAAGTTAGAGAATGGCATAACTCTTGTATTAGCCGTAACCATTTTTCAGTCCCTTCACATAGTAGTGAGTATCTTCCTCAATTTAAAGTATTTCTAGAAGATTCTTATACAAAGGGCAGCATCCCATTTCAAATCGATGAAACAAGTTTAAATTATTTGAAAATAACTCAGGGAATTCTTCTATTTCATTTTTATGTGACTTTGCAGCTAGATTATTTCATTTGATCGAATCTTTTGCATAGTATCTTATACGGTGCTGAACATCTCTATTATAATGGGAATTTGTCTAGCTGCTTCTCTCCACTTTTCAATAACTTTTCACCAAGATCTTTTTTCTCTCCAATTATTTCCATAATCAGATTTTTCAATAGCTCTGAAGATCTGCGAATGGCTTCAACAGTATGTCCTTCGAAAAGCATTTTCTTTATGTTGGATATAATTTGATATTGCGATAGATATACCGCGTGGTCCGGTACCTCACAGAGCCGTACTGTACAGCTTTGCTCATTTCCTTGGGAAATGACGCTGCACATACTCTGCAGCGCTGATCTATTTGTAATTGTGCACAATATTCGGTCACCACTCGTGAAACAGCAATAGTAAACACCCGGCGTGACTGGCAGCCCGCTTGTATATCTATTCCCTCGGACAGCTAGCTTACTGCGGTCTATCTTGATTTCTTGTATGATGTCCAGATTCTTAATCTTTTCAGGGGTAATTCATCATATGCCCGTATTATCCACCGGCTTTTTTCCCGGATTACTTCTTCGATTCCCGTTCCCGGTTTAGATCACTGGATGGAAACTTACTGCTGTTTGACCATGAGCGGTCCGTATGCAGCGTAATGATGAGAATCAACAGTTCAATCATCGACTTCGTAGTCGTGGAGATCTGTTCATCTTTCCGCATCTGGGCTTACATGTCTTCTATTGCTGTCTGGATGTCGGGCTCTGCTATGCTCATGCCCCTCTTCTGCTCCCTGATTATACTATCGATAGCATAAACCAGGGGGCAGAGGAGGAAAAATCGCTTTTTCGCTGAATAGTTACTCGAATATAAAAACTATTCCCCCCATATCTGCACTGCTACAGTGAGATAATTGGTTAGATCAGCAGTATTATACACTAATCCAAGATCTTCATCAGTCCTGAACTGATATACTAATGAATTCGTTGCTTTCAGTTTTATCGGCAGGTTCACTATCTCTTGAAGATCCAACGCTCCACCTAAAGCAACGATATGATACCAGTCATAATCCCCATCATGGAGAAAGCTCTTCCTTAGATCTCCTACTTTTGCAGTACCTCCACCTAACCAATCAGGGTATCCCATATCTTCAGGTAATATCCCATTGTCTCCTGAAGCTCCTGAATAGGATTCCAATGGCTGGTTATAATCCCCTCCATACTCACCATGACGAATCATCTGATACGCTCCATGCAGTACAATACTGGAAGTGATCAGAGTCTCTGCTTTGACTAGTAACTCATCACTGTTCGGATCTAGTTTAGAACAGATACCGTCACCATTGGTGACAAAAGATTCATAGACTTTCCCGTCTATTCCTATGCCTGATTCTGATTGTACCCATGGTACTTCTGTAAGTGGATGAGTATACGTAAAAGGTTCTATCTTAGTGTATTGGATTGTTAGAGTACTAAAGCTTAACGCTGATATTACCGGTGGTATACTAGCTTTAAGACCTATCTGGAAGGAGAAGAAGTTCCTTACCCGTTCAAAGAGGTCTTTGAAACTTGCTGGACGGAATTCATCAAAGTAGAAAGAACCATAGAAGTCTATATGTTTGGGAACTGATAATCCCAAGCTTAAACCCCCGTATATATTGTCATAATCTCCTATCATCCCTTGATAGAGCGATGAGAATATCAAGGGATTCAAGTATCCGAACTCCAACCTCTTTGGCCATATAACAGCTTCCTGGACTCCTATATAGAGCCAATCAGTAGGTCTCACATCTACAGACCGTAGAGATATCATGTTCTGCAGGGCACTAGATGTACTACTGTCTCCATTATTCTCCAAAGCACCAACTAGGAAAGAATAGTCCATCCAGTCATAGATCTTTGCTTCCATAGAGAATGATACAAAAGGACTTGCCTGCTCTGATAACAGCAGGCTATCTTCTCCTAATCCCCAATTCCTCGGGATCCTGGAAAGGCTCATCTTCAAGTGATCTCCGAACAGTTGTGTAGAGATCTCAGGATCCATACTGAATGCTATATAAAGATCATCATCTGCGTTTCCATTGTTAAAGGGATCAAGAAGACTGTAGGAGTATCCCTCCCATTCCGGGGTAAAGGTATAAGGAGCAAATACTGTCTGATCAAGTGTTGTTAGTTTTGCTCTTGTATAAGTCTGACCTGCAATGCTGACTGCTCCGAAACCCATATCGAATTTGAAGGAGAGGAGAGGGTCTTCATGATAGAGATCATTACCGAGATCACCACTAAGATAAAGATTTAAGAAGTCTTCGGTACCATAGGCAGTTTCACTACTGTTCAGTGATAACGCAGCACCATTAAGAAGTGCAACTTCTTCTCCCATATCAGCACGCAGGTATTGACTGTCATAGGAGATTGCACCAGTGCTCAGGACAGATGATTCTTCTCTTGCTCCTATCGTGTTCTTATCTATATGTTTTCTCAAGGAGCCCTTTACGATAGCCGTCTCAGTCTTTGTGAGGTTATTATCTGGTGCAGTACTGCTGCTCTGTAACAGCTCCGCTAAGGCATCATTGACGGTCTTACTGCTGTAAGGCTTGGTACTGGGAAGACGATTTATCAGCCCTCGAATCTGTGCTGATTCTAAAATCTGATAAACCGGGTCATCCAATGGTACCGAGAGATATGCACCTGCAGTGATGTGCTGCAGAATGCATAGAGTAAATATAACTTGTATAAATAGTACTATCCCCCTTTTATATCTGCAACACATCGAGTATTACGCTTCTTTTCGATTCTTGCTCTGTGCTTGATAACTGGGAACATAGTTGTAAAGAGTCTTTAAAAGAGCAGCATTATCATGCTCTTTTGTTCGTATATCTTCAACGAATTTTTCGATAAATTTCATTTCGTGACCATTTTCTACTTTGGCCTTAAAGACTTTCTTATAATTTGTGGGAACTACTTCATCCTCTTTAGTAAGCAGCTCTTCATAGAGCTTCTCACCGGGACGCAGACCAGTGACTACTACTGAAGTCCTGCCGTTACCAAAACGCTTAATCAGGTTCTGAGCAAAGTCGTAGATGCGTACAGGTTTCCCCATATCAAGAACCATAACTTCTCCGCCATGAGCAACAGCACTGGATAAGAAGACCAAAGAGACAGCTTCCGGAATAGTCATGAAGTAGCGAATAATATCTTTATGCGTAACGGTGATAGGAAGACCGCGTTTAATCTGTTCCAGAAAGAGCGGAAGCATAGAACCCCGACTCCCAAGAACATTGCCAAACCGTACACTAACAATCTCAGTCGTCTCATTGGAGAATGCAGAAGCTATAAGCTCTGCCATCCGTTTAGTAGCTCCCATGACATTAGACGGATTGACTGCCTTGTCAGTAGAGATAAGAATAACCTTCTGTACTTTTGCTTTCACAGCAGAAGACAGAACGTTATAGGAGCCGACGATATTGGTCCTCATAGCCTCTTCAGGAAAATACTCCATAAGAGGGACATGCTTATAGGCTGCAGCATGAAAGATAATATCAGGCTTATACTGCTGCAGAACACTATCAACCTTCTGTGCGTCTCGTATATCACCTACGATAGGAATGATCATATTACTGAATGCTGTAGCATAGTTATTAAGAGCAAGAGAGAGGTTATGAATCTCTGTCTCGTCAATATCGAGGATGATGATCTTTTCAGGATTGTATCCCAACAGCTGCCTAGATATCTCGCTTCCTATAGAACCGCCTGCTCCAGTGATGAGAATAGTCTTACCTTCCACAAGTCCAATGATCGGTTCTTTATCAATAGCTATAGGCTCACGACCTAGAAGATCATTGACATCAATATCACGAAGTTCCGTGACTTTTGCCTGATGCTCTTCAATCTCAAATAGACTAGGGACAATCTTAATATCGACATCAAAACGATTTGCAATATCAAGGATCTTATCAATACGATTCTTACCGATCTTAACCGAAGCAATGATAATCGTCTTCACTTCAAGCCTTGCTATTTGCTCCTCTAAAGATCCTATCCCGCCTAAAACCTCAAAACCATGCAGTAATAGATGATGTTTATTGAAATCATCATCTATGATACCGACAAATTTATACTCCAGAAGATCTCTGCGGTACATACGGAGCAACTGGTCTCCAACCTCTCCTGCACCATACAGCAACGTCCTGGAACAGTTGATATGATTCGTGTCAAGAAATCTATACCCGCCTGATATTCTAAAGATCACACGATACGAGAATATTGCCAATATACTAAAAGCCCAATAGGGTAAGAGCAGATGAAGAATATTCACCCCTCCTCCTGACTGGGTATACATAAGAACCAGCGTAAAGAAATCACCAATTGCCAGAGGAAGACCTGCCTGATAGATCAATTCCAAAGAGACCTGCCGTAATGAGATTTTATAGAGCCTTGTATAGATAAAAAGACAAATCTGTACGGCAACAGAGACCAATACGGTCCACAATTGAGGATAATTAGGTTTAATACCCCATAGATACTGGTTACTGATATAGTATGTTAAAGTCCAGGAAAATAATAAAAGCAGTATATCAATCAGGATAAGCATTGCATATTTTCGCAATCGTCTGAACTTAAACTTCATACACTATCCCCTGTTGAATCCTTACTTGCCCATTGCCTATATTTCTTTCTTATATACTAAACACCTGCAGCACGTAGATACCATATCCCATTATCATAGTTCCGTCAAAAAACACACTCATTCCTCACAAAGAAATAGTTTCGCTCATGCTGAACCCCCATTTCCTGTTGAAAAGTGAGCTGTAACCGACATGGTTGAGGCACTACAACATATATCGGTCGCCGAAACAGACTCGGAATACATTATATATTCACGAAGATGGGGATGATGTTACTGTATATATGCTGTTGTGCGACAAATGACCAACTGAACAGATTACTCCCCATATCACATTACTATATAAGAGAGTTTCTACTAGCAACTAACCGATTCTGGTATATAAGATATCCAGTGAGGAATGATTCAATCCCACTCTTTGAATAAGATACACACCAATATGATTCTATGTTGCTGAAAGAACCTGCATATCTGACCAAAAATCCCCCTACCAACTAACAGATAAAACATATATAACTGATAAAAGTTACACTACATATCTGCCTGCCGAATAAGAAGAAATTAAGTATCTAACCATAACTACTCAGACAACATGTTGACACAAACATTATGTATACCACTACATACTAGAACTACCATATAAACTAAAGTTGTTCAGCTTGCCCCCTCTACCGCATATCCTGACAATACACACCATACCAAAGTGTTATAGATACCTCTATGACAGCACGATAATATAGTATTATACCATTGAACATCCTCATAAATATTATACTAGAAACAGGTACATTGCAACCCTTCTCAGCGTAAAAGACCTTTGAACTATAAATCATAATGGGGTATATACTATCAATGAAATTGTATCAGGATATTGTATATCAACAATATATACTCTGCATTACATATACATAAGAAGATACTATCATACTATTCTTTACTGTTTCAGCATAAGACTTTTTCATATATCCCACAAACAGTTTGTTGGTATCTGTGGTTAATTCCTAATCTTCTTAAGATTTATCTTACAACTTCAATTCCAGCATGAAGTGAGCTGATCTACTCTCTCATTGCCTAAATAGCTCATGAGATAGAATCTTCAGCAGTTTCAGCAGCGAGCTCCTGTTGAAATTGCTTCTGTCATGGTACTATAGAAGATGATATATAGTGATATGAATCACCTGAAATCAAAAGATCAATTTATTAATTCTTCAGGTTCCTAGTCAATAACATAGAACGTACGATTCCTTCTGAACTGGAGAAATTCTATCTAAAGCAAAGGATTGTTATGATACTGAGTATAAGCAGAAGAACTGATATTCCCGCATTCTATTCTGAATGGCTTGTGAATAGATTCAATGCAGGTTTTGTATATGTGAAGAATCCCTTCAATGCCAATCAGATATCATCAATTGACTTAACAGAGAATATTGATGGAATTGTATTCTGGAGTAAGAATCCTCAACCACTTATGAAATATCTGCCTCTGTTCAAGGATATACCCTACTATTTCCAATTCACCCTGAATTCCTATGATACTACTCTTGAGAATTCTGTTCCTGAGAAAAAGATCCTTATTCATACATTTAAGGCTTTATCAGACTTGATTGGCCCAGAAAGAGTTATTTGGAGATATGACCCAATTATTCTCACAGACAGATTCACGATTGATTACCATAAAAGATATTTTGAAATTATTGCAGAAAAACTGGAAGGATATACAGAAAAATGTGTGATAAGTTTTGTTGATATGTATAAGAAATGTCAGGAGAATATGAAAGATATATTGATAACGACAATAGACCAGAATACTGTTTTAACACTCTCAAAATATATAAGTGACGTAGCAGGATCCCACGCTATGACCACTGAATCTTGTGCTGAGCCCTATGATCTCGAATCAGTCGGGATACAGCATGGAAAATGTGTAGATGATACGCTATTAGAAAGAATAGGGTCTTATAAGCTGCAAGTGGGAAAAGATAAGAACCAGCGTAAGGAGTGCGGCTGTGTAAGCAGTATAGATTTGGGCACATACAACACATGTATGCACCGCTGTCGCTATTGCTATGCAAATTCTCATGCTGAACTGGTAAAGAGGAACTATAACAATCATAGGAAGGATTCTTCACTGCTTATAGGAACGCCGGGAGCAAAGGATTTCATCAGGAAGAAAGAGATGAGATCATTAAGGATCTCTCAAAAGACCTTTGACTTGTGACGCTTACCCCTAAACAGGAGGTCCTTGATGCTGTACAGAAGAACTATGGGTATATTTCCAGTGCTTCAATGGCAGCAAAGATCCCATCCTATGAAGCACTGGAAGTCTACCGACCAAAAGATCTTATTGAAAAAGCTTTCAGAAACCTGAAAGAGCGACTGAATATGAGAAGAACTTCAGTTTCATCGGAGTAGAATCTGGAAGGAAAACTCTTTGTGCAATTTGCAGCTCTTATTCATCTCTCTTCCATTGATAAGACGATGGAAAAGCACAAACTCCATAAGAACTATACCTTGAATAATCTGCTTGATACCTTTGATATCATTGAACAGTTTCAAAATCCAGGTCATACCCAGCATGTAGGAGAAGTAACACAGAAACAGAAGAAGCTCTATGACTGTTTTGGCATAGATGCTCCAACCATGGTATAATTTGCCGAGAATCCAGGATATACTGTAACAAGATTCGGGATCTCGAGTTACTATTCACAGGAGGATATACTATGCAGCATTTCAGAGAGCTAAACTATCAAGGAAAGATTCTCAGGGGTATGATACACAACCCCGACTCGGGGACAGCACCATACCCGGCCGTTATTATCTTCCATGGGTTTACCGGAAATAAAGTAGACTCTCATCGTATACATGTGCACATCTCTCGTTTCCTGGAAAAATCGGGGATTGTCAGCATACGCTATGACTTCCTTGGATCAGGAGAAAGTGATGGAGAATTTGATGAGATGACCCTGAATTCAGAAATAGCCCAAGCCCATGCAATATACCAACAGGTCTGTAAAGACCCATTGTGTGACATCTCCCGTATAACCATCATAGGTCACAGTATGGGTGGTATTGTGGCAAGTTCCCTTGCTGGGGATATTGCTGCCGAGAAGAGCCTACCTACTCCAGCTGGATTAATACTCATAGCCCCTGCGGGAAATATGATTGATGCGATGAACAGTATGTATGAAGAACAATCAGATTGGGTGAAACCTGACGGATCAATGGACTTGAATGGTTTTATGGTATCTCCTCTGTTTCGAAAAGATATAATAGAACAGTTAGAACCCAACCGGTTCTCTAAACGATTATCAGCATTCACAAATCCTGTTCTCGTAGTTCATGGGACAGCAGATGAAGCAGTCCCTGTTGATGTGGGGAAAGCGTTCTCACACTACTACGGCAATGCAATGCAATGGAGACCTATACCAGATGCTGATCACTGTTTCACACGCTGTTTCTATGAGAGGCAACTCTTAAATGCAATTGGAACATTCATGCAAACTAAGATATAATGAACATGAACGATCTTTCTCTCTGCTTCACGAAGTAGTTTTCCCGCTATGAAAGTATTACATCTCATTTGATCATCTCAGAATGTTATTTACGCAAACAATACCATCTGTGTTTTGGACTATTTATGATAGAAAGAACTACAGCGTATTTCTTGAGCCCTCTCCTCGTGTTCATCGTTCTCTTTATATATATGATAACCTGTTCTTGTAATCCTGATGAAGACAAAAGCAATCGCTAAAAAGATTGAGAGCAAAAACGCAATACCTAAGAATTTGGCTAATTCGTTCTGACTATGTGCAGGGAGATTCGGTGCTTCAGTGACTATGATCATAGTATTAGATTCTTCAGTGATTTGCTTTATAGTTTTCTCATTCAAGACTTCTTCATATGCAGTATAGGTCTCTTCTGCAAGTTTTAGTTTTTGCTGAGCTATATCATACTTTTTCTGTTTTTCCAGCATAGCGGGTAACACTAGGGATATATTACTCTCCAGAGTAGAGATCTGTTCTTTAACACTGTCCCTATCAGATTCTAGAGTCACCAACTGCAATTTCTGACTATTCCGTCTTGCAAGCAAATCCTGAAACTCAGGATTGATAATTTCTTCCTGATACATCATTCCTGTTAGATCCTTTGCCTTATAAGTATCAGACAGCATATTTGCCAGCTCAGGATTATCTCCAAGACTTTTATACAGTATGATGGTCCTATCTGTCGATTCCAACAGATCCAGAATCTGTTCATACACCTTAGTAGTTGTTTCATAGCTACTGGTCAAATTAATCAATTGCTCCTTTGCTTTGACCAGCATATTTACTGAAGAATTGTATTCACTTGTCAACTCATCCAATGTATTCCCATTCAGCTGCAAAGCAGCAAAGTCATCATATGCACTAGTATATAACTGATGCTTCTTTTCATCTTCTGTTCGTAAGAAGTCGACCTGCTGATCAAGCTCTACTTTCTTTATGCCCTTTGTGTACGTGACCAGACTTGCAATCAATTGATTCACAATCTGCTGCGCAATAGCAGGATCACTGTATTCAGCAGAAATGGCTATAAGATTCGTCCCCTTGATGGTCTTAGAATCTAAGATCTTCGACAACTGTTCTCCGGTGAAACTCTGATCAGTTATCTTATTAAGATTTTCTGCTGCATCATTGAGAACTGTATTAGAGGAACAAAAATCAATAATAGCATTCATCTCAAGTTCTACTCCAGGATCAAGGGACTCATAGAGTTTCTTGATGTCATTCATACTAGAACTCACATACTTTGTATTATTTGTAGAGACCATAATAGTTGCCTCTGCCTTATAGGTCGGAGTCTTAATAACGAATAGATATATACATGCTATACCCATTAATATACAGACACTCAGTATAATAAACTTCATGTTTGATTCTAGTATCCATAGAATATCAAAGAGTGAATACTCCTCTTGCTGCTCCATTCCTCTATTTTCCATCATACTTCTCCTATATCTGTCGGAAAAATTCTACTTTATATACTTTGGAGTTTTATTTTGAACATAAAAAAACGTACCTTGATTTTATAACATAGACAAACCAACAAAGCAACCTTTTATCCATGGATAACTAGGATTAACCAAGTATTTACCCATATTTCGTCTATGAACGACACTCATGATCATGACTCTTTCAGTAAGTTATCATGTTGAACCACACAAAAGAAAAGTATAATAAACAATGTACGTACTGTGGACCTTCCTGCTGAATCAACTGAAAGGTATGGTATACACGATGTACTTATATCGTTCAGACTGGTCAATCAACGAACAAGCAGTGTTTTGATCTTATAGGGAGAAAAGGATCGAGGCAGTGCATGATTGTTCACGACTTCTGTTGAGATCCTGCATCTTCTTCAAGAAGATTCATTCTCTGTGCCTCGATGATAGAGAGGGCAGACTTCAAAGTACACCGATAATTCCCTCCTATAGTCTCATAACAGCGAATAAGGATCCCGGAAGTATTCTCTGCAGGCTTTACTACCTCAATTTTCACCTGCTGCGTATCCATGGTGAAATATGAGCATATCTCATTAACTGCAAGAGCACGTCCTGCAATGATTATCAAAGGACCATTGAAGTTGTGGGACTATTGAAAGACTTCACTCTCAACAAATGAATGGGTGTGGGGCATGTACGCATAGAAAAATGTATGCTCACCCCTATCAGCGATAGGATCCGGGTATCTAGAACTTCACAGCAGATTCAAATTCATAACACCATCTTGTATACGATACCAATATTTACAGTCATTCAGCAGCGCAAGATCACAACCGGGTTGTGAAAGATCTACATACCGATGGGTGCATACTTCAAATCTTGCCTTATCCCAACTCGTGTTGCTCTGAGTCGACCATTCAATATTCCCATATTGAATCTCATAGCCAAGAGATACAGGGAAACGCACGTAATCGAAGCATTTCATGAAACTCCTTCCAGAGAACATGACAAGTCGCCCGTATAAGGCTCTCTCTCGTTCTCAGTTCAAGGACTTGCAGGATGTGGTACTATCCCCAATAATAAAACGCTGTTCAATCTTCGCGATCAGCGGAGATAACTGCAGGACTGTTCTCTGTATGAGTTTTGTCTGCTCCGGAATAATCTCTAGGTAATAGGTGTTGATATTCCAGGCATCCTACGCAGACAGTTTGTCTTCAAAGAGATAGAAGATACCTCTGTCTCTTTGAGAACAAGAGAGGCTAGAGAGCCATCAGGATGCAGTTGCCCCACCCGAATACACTCATTCTCTATGACTGACCCATCTGCTGCAGTCTCTATACTACCTGCAGGTGTCCCTATCGAATGACCTACCTACCGTTTTGACAGCACGGTAAAACCGAGAGATTGTACAGTGACAGGAATCACCGTGTCCCCATAAAATAACAACTCCAAGAATGAGCACCCCTTCATCTCCTAAAAGGCCTATACCAGCCGAGATGATGGGGTTCTATTTCCTGCTTAAGAGATTACTCGCTTAATCAAATATAAGATCATCTCTACGTATCTCTGCCACACCGATAACTGTATCGGCTCCACAGTAGTATACAAGAATTCGGTCTTCTACTTCAGCATGACCACAGGAAAAGACCACGTTAGGGACTGCTCCTACTCTTTCCCACTCAAGTTCCGGTTCCAGTACCGGTTCGCATTGTCGTGCCAGTACTATTGACGGATCCTTAAGATCAAGGAGTGCAGCACCCAGACTGTAGGTGTTATTTTCTTTGCTTACCCCATGATAGATAAGAACCCAGCCCTCTTCTGTCTTTATCGGAGGACCTGCTATACCTATCTTCTTATCCTCCCAGAGAGAACCTTCGATAGGACTCATGATCATCTTATGATCGCTCCAGGTTTTGAGATCATCTGAATAGGCCATCCAGATATCAGGATCTCTTCGATGAAACATCGCATATCTGCCATTGATCTTTTCCGGAAAGAGAGAGGCATCTTTGTTTTGTTCATCAAGGACAATCCCCTGGCGTTTCCAATCAATCATATTCTTTGAACTTGACATGCATATTCTGAAGTCACTGCCGGTATAACCTGTATACATCATATAGAATGTATCATCCATTTTCACCACTCTTGGATCTTCAGAACCTCTTGCCTCTTCCGGCACATCGTTTGATAATACTGGATCTCTCATTCTGTTGAAGGAGATGCCGTCCTTACTCACCGCATATCCAAGTTTACTCGTAAAAAGACCCTCTTTACCATTTGGTGCAATATCACTAGCACGATAGATCATATGTACGAGTCCATTGTCATAAATTGCTGCACAGTTAAATACTGCTCCAGCTTCCCAGGATGCGTCCTTTCCCGGCAGCAGTATTGGCTGATCGGTGACTCTTTTTAGTTTTATCATGATGCTTCTCCCTGTACAGATGCAATACGCTGCACCTTTCCTCTATTTACCTAATTTTTAATACTTATTCAAGTCAACAATTGCATTTATTCGAAATAATCTGTAAAAATTTATATTTTAAAAAAAATCAGCGGTAATAGAGAATAAGAGGGTTCTTTTCCTACCTATCATCCTTTCAATCCCGACATGGTAATACCCTTTGTAAAGGAGTCTCTGAAAATAATGAATAGAACAATGATTGGAATTGTAAGAAAGATAACTGCGGCCATCTGTGCCCCAAGGTTCTCACCATAACTTTTCATATATCCTGCAAGTACCGTGGTCATAGGCATCAATGCATTATTTTTATTCAAGACGATATACCACAGATATTCATCCCACCTTCCCATAAAAATAAACATCCCGATAATTGCAGTCACGGATTTTGAAAGAGGCAGCATGATCCTGAAGATAATAAGCGGCTCGGTTCCTCCGTCGATTCTTACACTTTCTATCAATTCATTTGGTATCCCCTTAAAGAATTGATAAAAAAGAAATACAGCCCAGGCACTTGCCGTAAAAGGAATGATCATTCCCTGATAGGTATCTATCATATGGAGATTCTTTACTGTAAGAAAGACAGGTATCAAGAAAAGTATACTAGGAAAAAGCATCTGAAATATAACAAAATTGACTAAGAAATCTCTTCCGGGAAACTTATGTTTAGAGAGCGCATACCCGGCAAGGCTTGATATCAGAAGGACACAAACACTTACTGAAGAAGAAATAAACAGAGAGTTTATAAAAGCTCTCCCAAAAGGGGTCCTGCCGACTTCTGCCGCGGTACTGAGAATAAATTTATAGTGTGCCAGAGTCATAGGTTTGGTGGGTAACAACCCTGATCCTGTTATGTCAGTCTCATTCTTGAATGAAGCAATGATGACCCAGACATAGGGATATAACCACAGTAAAGCTAAAATAAATAGAATAGCAAAAATAAGATAGGCCTTACCTCTATTTATCTGTTTATAACCGAGTCTCATCTTTTTGTTTCTTATCATACAGACACCTCTCTCTCAACAAATTTACGAACAATGAAGACAAGCCCGAATGAGATGACTGACGTTATGATAGCAAGAGCACTCCCCTTACCCGCCTGAAAAAGCTCAAATGTCGTTTTATAGGTCCAGAAGACGAATGTATGCGTTGAGAAGAATGGACCTCCTCCGGTAATAAGATACGGTTCAGTAAATATGTTAACACTCAGCCCTATTGCAAATATCAATATTGTGACCAAAGAAGCATTCAGCATCGGAATAGTGATCTTAAAAAAGGTCTGTTTATCTGTCGCCCCGTCTATCAGGGCCGCATCATATATAGACTGCGGTATTGCCTGTAGTCCGGCATAGAAAATCAGAGTATAATACCCCATTATTTTCCACACTGCCAGAAGTGCAATAGAACTCATTGCTATCTTAGGATCTGTGAAAAAGGGTATATGCATATGTATTGTTCGCAAAGCAACGTTGACAACTCCATCATAGGCAAAAAGCCTATTGAAAATAACCGCGTATGCTACTCCTGCCGTAACATAGGGAAGAAGAAATGATATCAGAAAAAATGATGATGCCCTCTGTAATTTATAGATCATCCAGGCAACCAATAGAGCAATAGCAACACACAGAGGAATAAACACACCAATGAACTGAAAAGTATTTCGTATGGTGATATAGAAAAGCTTATCTGAGAATATTTTTTTAAAATTCTCTAAACCTATAAATTTTGCGGACGACATCATGTTCCACTTCTGCAAAGAAAGAATAAAGGACCAGACGAAGGGAATACACCAGAACACCATTGTAAGAACAAGATAAGGGGTAAGCAGTACCAACCCTATCTTATTTCTTTTTCTTTTTGACCTCTTACCAAGTTTCGCTATTTCCATACAACCTCCATTAAAATCTTTGACCGGAAAGACAATCCCGGCCAAAGATAGATACATCGTGAAATGATGTACTAGTTATTCCAGAGAGCCTGTACTTTCGGAATTAGATCGTTAAGAGCTTCGTCAACAGTCTTTTTACCAAAGATAATCGGTTCCCATAGTTCAGTATTGATAAGATTGTGTACTTCTACGGTGTTTGGGATCGGTGCAGGGGGAATCGAGTAAGGGATCATCTCTGCATATTTTTTGACTTCAGGATTGTTCTTCCAGTACTCTGCGAATAGAGGATTGGTCATGAGGTCTTCACGAGCCGGCGGCTGCCCGGTCTCTTCCAGCCAGCTTGTAATATGTTTGACATCAGAGTAGTACCATTTCATAAATTCCCATGCTGCTTCTTTGTTTTTCGTACTCTTAAACATTACCATGCCTTTTGTATCGGCAAACACATATATCTGCTGTGAAGCTGGAACAAAGTCTGGAACAAGAGGGTTTGCTATAACATACGGTTTATCCGGGAATCTTTCATTGGCACCTTTAATACCCCAGGGTCCTACTGAATCGTTCATGAAAACCGTACCTTTAAGAACACCGTCTTTTATATCCACCGGTTCTGAATATTTCATTGCAAAGAGATCAGCAATGAAATTCAGATAGGCTCTCCCGTATTTATCATCAAAGGCAAGTCTTCCCGTCTTGATGTCAATATAGGGATTCCCTCCGGATGCTGCAAAGTATGCATTCTCAAGATCAAACCATCTACTCCACCAGTTGGTTTTATAGTCTATATCAACTGCAAATATTTTACCTGGTTCAACTACTTTTGAAGCTGCATCAAGAAATTCCGAATAGGTTCTAGGCGGAGTCGTCAGTCCTGCTTTTGCAAGAAGGTCCTTGTTATACCAGTCCTGCATGGTGTTAACGTACATAGGGAGTTCGAAGCTCTTGCCGTCTATCTCCCAGCCGTTCTTTATCAGATTATCCATCTTTGCTTCTTTTGCAAGATCCCAGAAATCGGGAAATTCCTGATCAAGATTAACAACCACATCATTCTCCACGAGTTGTGCAAGAAAACCTGAGAAGATGTTTGTACATATATCAGGCTGCGTGCCGGTTGCTATAGCGGTTAAGATGATCTCTTCCGAACTTCCTCCAGTCGGGATCGTCTTCCAGTCAATCTGGATATTCTCATGAGAGGAATTGAACTCATCAACTATGGGTTTCCAGTATCCTAAAATCTCGTAAAATTATAGCTAGAAATTATTAATTCTTTTAAATACTAACA